>NZ_MVOM01000019.1:0-61931 GCF_002018895.1 Acinetobacter sp. MF4640
TCTTGACTATTTTGTATTGCTCGACGCACTGCCTGTGTCGTTGTGGCGCTGCTGTGTAGAACTTGTCCCATAGTGCTTCCTTCCATTTATCTGAGAATATTGCACCATTAAAATCTGGGACTAAACACCTAAGATTCCTCTGAAGTGGAGTGAGCGCATATGTTGAATAATAAGATCATAAAACGAAATAGTTCCATTATTGGTGTGTTGTTGATGAGTGTTTTGAGCCAGTTGACTCATGCTGAAACGGGCAACTATTTTATACATAAAGACAGGGAGCTTGCCTGTGATAATACGGGTATGTGCCGCGCGGTAGGGTATCAAAGTGATGCACAGTTTGGTCATCCTATTTCATTACTGATTTCTCGTCCCGCAGGTGCAGGTAGTGCAGTACTCAGCCAAATTCAAGTGGCTGAGGAGTTTACGCAGGATATTGAAGCCAGTTTAAATGTAGGAGGAACATCTCTAGGGAACCTAACCATCGATGCCAAGAAAAGTACCGCGAAACTGTCCAGTGCTCAAAGTGCGCAGTTGCTAAAGGCTTTGGTAGGCGCAGAAGATATTCGTCTCACGACCCAAGCACAGCAATGGCAAATTTCAACTGCTGGGGCAAATGCAGTTTTGCTCAAAATGGATGATATACAAAAGCGGGTAAATACACCGAATGCCATCTATCAAAAAGGCAATCAGTCTGAGCAAAATGTTTTACAACCCAAAGCCATCTCTAAAATTGGCATTACAGGATACCGACCTGCGGTTGCCAGCCACTTTGCCGTGGACAGTAAAAATGCCAATCAACTCTTTAAAAAGCTAAAAGCAACAACAGATGAACAAGACTGTCCAAATCTCTATGAGGCACGGTTTTTTGAGGAAGATCGGGTTTCAGTCTATCCGCTGAATGCAGAGCAAGTGGTGGTACAAGTGCCATGTTGGCGTGGAGCGTACAATGAAGGTCTAGGCTACTGGGTCATGGACAAAGCATTGCAAAAGATTCAGCAGCAAGTCACCACATCAGGCTCAAGTTTTAGTGAGGCGCAAATTTTCTCAGAGCAAAAAGGTCGGGGTATTGCTGACTGTGGTATTCGTTCCGAGTGGGCTTGGAATGGAAAGGCTTTTGTCCTCAGTTATCAGGCACAATCGCAGCAATGTAAAGGCTTTGCAGGTGGTGCGTGGAACTTACCCACTTTTGTCGCGATCGTTGCGCGAACGGATTAAGTCGCGCTTGCATTTAGTTTAAGAATAATGTCATCCAGCGGCTTGATACGTTTGACTTCATCCCAGAGGGCTTTGGCTTCAGGATAGTGTTTAGACATCATGCCCAACCATTGCTTATAACGTCCGACCATATTCATTTCTTTTTTATAGCCGCCGTTTAAAAAACGGATTTGTAAGGTCAGTAGCTCATTCCATGTCAGCAGAGGCGTATCGATATTTTGACGAATACATTGGGTCAAATCGGGGGTTGTCACGGCACCACGTCCAATCATCAAATCTTCACAACCAGACTCTAAGCGACACTGTTTCGCGTCAGCATTGTTCCAAATTTCACCATTGGCAATCACATTGATCTTTAAAGCTTCACGAATCGGGCGGAGCTGATCCCAAAAAGCGGGTGGGGTATAACCATCGACTTTGGTACGTGCATGCACGGTAACCCATGCTGCACCTGCGTCTTCAATGGCATGAGCATTGTCCAACATAAAATGTCGGTCCATATAACCTAAACGCATTTTCGCAGAAACAGGAATGTGTGCAGGAACCGCATCACGTACTGCTTTGACCAGTTCATGTACCACTTCTGGCTCATCTAAAAGCACCGAGCCACCACGGTGACGGTTCACGGTTTTGGCTGGACATCCAAAATTCATATCAATGGCGGGTGCACCGAGTTTCACAGCACGGATGGCATTGGCAGCCAGCATTTCAGGGTCATTACCTAAAAATTGAACATGCACAGGTGTTCCCGCTGCCGTTTTTCCGTTATGCAGTAATTCAGGGCAATACTGATGAAAAATATGATCGGGTAACACTGAATTGGTCACACGGATAAACTCGGTCACACACCAGTCGAAGCTACCTACAGACGTGAGCACATCACGCATGATGGGGTCGGTTAAGCCTTCCATTGGTGCAAGAATGAGTTTCACAGCGGTGTCACCAGTCAAATAGAAAAACGGTGTTATACGCAAATCCGATCACGCTGTCTAGTCTAATGCGTTTGGGTTAAATCGAAATAGTTTTGAATCTGTGTCTCCTCGACAAAGGCGTCATCATGTGAAACTAAAATAACCGCCCCTGTAAAGTCGCGAATAGCCTGTGCCAACAGTTGTCTTGAGTCGATGTCGAGATGATTTTCGGGTTCATCCAGTAGCAGTAAGTCCACAGGCTTTGCTGCGAGACTGATGCACAGTAAAGCAACTTTGAGTTGTTCACCGCCACTGAGTAGTGAGATGGGAAGCAGAGCTTTATCTCGACGAATTCGAAGTTGCCCCAATTGATTCCGACACTCCTCATCGGACAAAGACGGATTCAATAATTGTAAATTGTGTACAGCATTCAGTTCTGGATTCAGTAGGCTAAAGTTTTGATCTAAATATAACGATGCCCCTCGCTTGAAAATATATCCCGATTGAACATGACTATGATTTTGAATGGCACGAAGTAAGGTCGACTTACCTGAACCATTTTGGCCGCGCAGTTGGATTTTTTCTCCGCTATGTAAGGCAAAAGAAATAGGGGAGATAGAGAGTGCTGCTAAAACCACTTCTTTTAAACGAAGAATTTCACCAGTTTGTTTAGGTTGAAAATGGAAATCAAACTTTTGTGACTTAATCTGTTCTAGTTGCTGCTGTTTGTTTTTGAGCTCATCTTGCGCTTGTTCCTTTTGGCGAAGTTGTTGCTGCGCGACTCCCGATAAGGTTTGACTCGCACGTTCTTTTTTAAAGTCGAGTAGGATTTTGGCTTGAGAACCAGAACTTCGTAATTTCTGCCCAGACTTTTGCCTTTTCTGAGCTTTCATGCGCTGCTCATGCTGTTGGACTTGTAATTGTTTTAGTTCGCGTTTCTCTTGCGAGATATTGTGTTGTAGTGCCTGCTGGTGTTGCTCTGTGTGTGACTGATACTCGGCATAGTTGCAACGGAAGTGTTTCAAGCCAAAATCATTTAAAACATAGGTATTGGAGATTTGATTTAACAAGGTGCGGTCATGGCTAATCACTAAACAGCCAGCAGGATGTTGAAGGATTTTTTGACTTAACCATGCACGACTTACATGGTCTAAGTGATTACTGGGCTCATCAAGAAGTAAATAATGCTCAGTTTGGAAAAATAGGCGGCACAGTGCCAGTTTGGTTTTCTGACCTTCACTCAGTTGAGAAACCGAGCTAGATAGATCTGTAGGTAAGTTTGCACTTTCTAGCAATTTCAACCATTCAGTGGGTTGATGCCATGCGTGTTCAACACGATCATAGTCCTCAAAGCTCGCGGTAGATTGCTCAATACGCTGAAAACTGGCATAGAGGTCTGAAACGTCAAGCGCCTCGGCAAGTGTGCAGTTACTTAAACGTTCAAGCTGACTTAAGTAAGCAAATGGCATCTGCCAAATCACTTCGCCACTCGCATAATTGGGTCTGTGCGCTTGAGTGAGTAGGGACATTAATACTGATTTACCTTGACCATTACGTCCAATCAAAGCTGAACATTGGGTAGCGGGCAATTCAAAATTTAAATGCTGAAAAAGCGGTTCATGAGCAAATTGAACGCTGAGGTTTTTTATAGTACAGGCCTGTTGGGTCATTGAAGACTCCTTTATACAGGACATACAAAATAAATTTTTATAGAGATATAGAGCAGTAAATAAGTTTATTTTGCACGTCAGAAAACAAATAAATTAGATTTGACGGAAAATAAGACTTACTTCATTGGCGTTACTCTAAAATAGAACAAGGGAGGTGTAATAATTTTAACAAGTATAGCAGGTGGATAAAAAATGATCCATTTTGTTATCTTTCTTATGTACTTAAGGTTTATCGATCAATGCTATTGGTTAGGGAACTTCAGCATACACGAGTCGAAGCTTCCTGTAGGTGTGAGTACAACCCGCACGATTGGGTTATTTAGGCTTTTAGGAGTGCAAAGTTGAGGCTCACAGTGGCGTTATACGTTTTTAGTGGAGCTGCCTTTGGAAAGGCTGTAGAGTGATATAGCTTTGAATATTTAGAGTTCGTATAAGAGATTGATGTTAAATCACTGCTTGTATTCTTAATGAGACACGGAGTGTAGGCTCTTTTTCTTTTGAGTAGATAATAAAATTAAATAATGATAGTGAGGGGACTGCAATGGATGTTTTAACACGTTTTATTATTGAAATTAGTATTGCATTACTGGTGAGTAGCGCTACTACTTTTGTGATTACAACTGTTTTAAAAAACTTATTGATTGATTTATGTGGAGATGTAGTTCGTGCAACCTTCTGGTCGCGATTTAGCCTGCTTATGTTGTTCTTAACACCACTTATGTTTGTAATATTTTTTGGAATGTCATTTGACTCTGCGGCTACTGATCATCTTGTTGTGAAACGAGCTTTGGGCTTGAGTCTGCTTGGTGTGTTTTGTGCAGTGATGGGTATGGCATTTCAAATTTCACAATTTATTTCTAGTAAGAATGCTTTAGCTTCAAGAGAAGAATCTATTAAAGAAAATGAATTACCAGAGAATTGATTTGAATTTCAACTGGATAAAAAGACAAGCTTCTTTTTTATGGATGGGTTTTAAATTATGGATATTACGCATTAGATTAAGAATAATCTGCATAACCTCTATAGTGCTACATAGGGAAGTGATAAGGATTTATTATAGAAAATAAATTAGATAAAAGTGGCATACAATGTATTCAACACAGTAAAAAGTATTTAAGTTTTTCTAAAATTTACATAATACGAAATACACTCGATAATTTATTCTAAATCAAAATATTGAGGTTTACTAAAAAGCCCAGCTTGGTCAAGCTGGGCTTTTCTATTGGGTTATCAAGTTGCACATCTACTTTGTGAGTAGAGCTCTGTATCTTTAATAAAGCGAACTAAACAAAAGACTTTATCGACCTAAAATCATTTCCAATACAAACTTAGATCCGATAAAACCGACAGCCAACAAGAAGAATCCAATTAAGGTAAAACGAATCGCTTTTTGACCGCGCCAACCAAAACGGTAATGTCCGATGAGTAAAGATCCATACACAAACCAAGAAATAATACTAAAAGCGGTTTTATGTGCCAGATGTTGGGCAAAAAAATTATCGATGGTAAAGAAACCAAACACCAACGCTACGGTCAGTAAAAGAAAACCCGTTTTAATCAAGTCAAACAGTAAAGACTCCATGGCTTGAAAAGAGGGCAGTAAGTTGACCCAAAAGCGTTTCTTTTGTTTGTTCTTTAACTCACGATCTTGGAACCATAAAATCACGGCTTGTATGGTTGCCATGAGTAGCACCGCATAGGCCGACAGCGATAAAATAATATGAATATCTAAACCCAATGAGCGCTGTTCAATAAATTGGGTAGACTGGCTAAAGGCAAAACCTAAAATGAGTCCTGTAGCGGCCACAGGAATGCCAATCAGGTTCAAAGCTAGAATTGGACGATAAGTGCTATAGAGTAGACTAAGTAACAGCATGAGCCCTGATGTAAATGACATTAAGACAAAAACGTCATAATTCACCCCCATCGGCGTGAGCATGTCATGGTACAAAACAGTTGCATGTAGCAATAAGCCTAAGCCTAAAATAATGCCAATAAACCAATGGTTTGGATCACGTTTAGCCATTAATTTGAGAAACAAATACCAAAAAGAGGTGGTATAAGCGACTAATGCTAAGATGGTGTAAACCAAGGGCAGGCTAATCATGTCAAACCTTTTTCAGGATGATGAATATTCATTTATATAAATTCGGTGCGAACTACAGTATCCTATAGCATTCTATGCATAAATTTTCTATTTTAAGAAAGATTTTTTTGCAACTAGCAATTTTAAGCGGATTTTGCAATGTTTGATACCTTAACGGAACGACTCACGCAGAGTTTAAGAAATGTTACTGGCTCTGGGCAGCTAACCGAAGACAATATTAAAGATACCCTACGTGAAGTACGTATGGCACTTCTTGAAGCCGATGTTGCACTTCCTGTAACTCGTGAATTTATCGCGAAAGTTAAGGAAGAGGCGTTGGGTCAAGAAGTCATGACTCAATTATCGCCGGGCCAAGCATTTGTTAAAATCGTGCATGACGAATTAACAAAAATGATGGGCGAGGCAAATGAAAGCCTTGATCTTGCAGCAAAACCTCCTGTTGTAGTCCTACTCGCGGGCTTACAAGGTGCAGGTAAAACAACAACGGCTGCAAAACTTGCTCGCTTCTTACAAGAACGCCAAAAGAAAAAAGTAGCGATGGTATCTGCCGACGTATACCGTCCAGCAGCAATTAAACAGCTACAAACCGTTGCAGGTGAAGTTGGCGCGATTTTCTTTGAATCGAGTGCAGACGAAAAACCAATTACCATTGCAACGCGTGCAATTGAACAAGCCAAAATTCAGTTTGCGGATGTCTTGATTGTTGATACTGCAGGTCGTCTACACGTAGACGATGAAATGATGGACGAGATCAAAGAACTTCACGCGGCGATTAAGCCAACTGAAACTTTGTTCGTGGTCGATGCAATGACCGGTCAGGATGCGGCAAATACAGCCAAAGCCTTCAATGATGCACTGCCATTAACGGGTGTGATTCTGACCAAAACTGATGGTGATGCGCGCGGTGGTGCGGCGCTTTCAGTACGTGCAATCACAGGTAAGCCAATCAAATTCTTAGGTATGGGCGAAAAGCTCGATGCCTTAGAGCCATTCCATCCTGAACGTGTTGCACAGCGTATCTTGGGTATGGGTGACGTACTTTCTTTGGTCGAAGAGCTTGAACGTAAAGTCGACAAAGAAAAAGCCGAAAAAATGGCGAAAAAACTGCAAAAAGGTGGCAGCTTCAACTTTGAAGATATGCTAATGCAGTTTGAGCAAATGAATAAAATGGGTGGCATGATGGGTTTCTTGGATAAGTTGCCTGGCATGAGCAATGCGGGGATTCAAGATGCATTGGCGCAAGCGAACCCTGAAAAGCAAGTGAAAAAGATGGAAGCGATTATCCAATCGATGACCATCAAAGAGCGCCGCAATCCAGATCTGATGAACCCAAGCCGTAAAAAGCGCATTGCAGCAGGCTGTGGTATGGATGTCGTTGAAGTCAATAAGTTGATTAAACAACATGCGCAAATGGCTAAAATGATGAAGAAATTTGCCAATCCATCGGGTATGGCAAAAATGATGAAATCATTAAGCGGTATGCAAAAACAGTTTGGTGGTGGCGGCGGAATGGGACCATTATTTGGTGGCAACGATAAGAAGTAATCTGCTTCTTACCATTTCAGAAAAAGGCGCGTTGAGCGCCTTTTTTTTCTGTTGTTTTGTGAGTCATGGAAAATATTATGTGTATTTTCAATACCCTCAATCAATAACAAAAACGCACTGTTTATGGCTTGAAAGTTGCGTAAAATTTATTCTTTTCAAACATTATAATAAGAAGTTGAAAATGAATGGATCAAAACAACATATCTATATTGTGCATGGCTATCAAGCATCGCCCAATGACCATTGGTTTCCGTGGCTAAGTCAAAAACTCAGTCAGATGGATCTGCATGCTGAAGTAAAACGTTTAGTGCTCCCGCATAGTGATGCACCACATTTCGAAGAATGGCAACAGGCTTTGGCCCTGCAAATGACCACTTTGGATGAAAATACCATCATCATTGCGCATAGTTTGGGGTGTCTGGCGACTTTACATTATCTCAGTAGTAAACTGCGTGAACGTCGAATCAAAGCGATCTTCTGTATTGCGGGCTTTAAAGCGGCTTTAAAAAGCTTACCTGATTTAAGTGGCTTTATTGCGCAAGCGAAGTTGGACAGCGGTATACTCCACTCTCACATCGCTTCACGTGTGGTGATGTTTTCCAATAATGACCCTTATGTTCCACCGCCTTTGGCCCTTACCTTTGGGCACTTCTTGAGTGCAGAGGTACTGGAGGTGAAACGTGCAGGGCATTTTATGCGTGAAAATGGTTATGCTGAATTTGAGCTACTGCTCAATACCTTAAAACCCCTTTTACAACAGCAGGCGGTGGCTCAGGGTTGATGCTGAATATAATATTGTAGCCCTTTAAGTAATAAATCATTTTCAATGCATGGTGCATACTCTGCCAAATAGCGCGCAAATACAGGCGCATCACCGCCAGTTAAAATCAGTTGGCGTGGAGATTGTTGCAAGACTTTTTCAATGGTACTGACCAAGCCGAGCAAAATCCCATGATGCACTGCGTCGATGGTATTACGACCGGGACCGAGTTCATCAAAAGCCGCATCTGGAATTTTAATGCCTTTGGTGTTTTGGATCAGCGAGTCTCGTTGTAAGTAGAGATTTGGTAAAATATAGCCGCCCAAATGCTGCAAACCATCCGCCAAGTCGATGGTCAGCGCCGTGCCACAGCTAATCACACAATAGTTCTGCTCTGGATTACGTGCGACGGCCAACACTTGCAACCAACGGTCAATCCCGAGTTGTTCAGGCTGTTCATAACCACACTGTAGGCCTGCATAGTTGGCCTGTACTTGGGCAAAGGTAATCGGTACATTTAAACTTTTTAATAGTTTACGGATTCGGTCATTATTTTTTTTGTCCTGAACCGAAGAAACACCAATTTGTTGGATGTTTAAGTTTTTAAAATGCTGAATCAGACCTAAAAGCAAATCGGCAGGGGACTGTAAATGTAACTCAGCTCCTTGTTCCAAAATTTGATCTTCCTGCGTAATCCAATACTTCAGACGAGTATTACCAATATCTAACCATAAATTTTTCATGATGATGCTCAATCATTTAAACAGGGATCATTGGGCGTAAACGGCCTTGATAAAAATTTTCAACACCATTGGCGGTCTGAATTTGTACCGCACCATCATCTTGAATGCCTAAGAAGATGCCTTGAGACAGACCTTTCATATGTTCAAATTCAACTTGTTGCTGCATAAATGCTGCATAATGATTGAAACGAGAAGCCAAATTCGCACTATTATGGGTGAACCATAGGCCTGCCTGTTGAATCGCCAGATACAGTTCTGCCATTAAGCGAATTCGCTCTGCTTGGGCTAAACCCAGCTGTTCAAGTGAGCTGGTGGCTTGATCAAGCTGAGTATCTTCGACTTGGTTGATATTGATGCCCACCCCAATAATAGCTTGGTGGCTCGACAGTGGTTCAACTAAAATCCCGCCCCATTTACCTTGAGCACTGTAAAGGTCATTCGGCCATTTCACTTGCAGAGCAAGGCCTTGCAAACTCGGCATTTGCAAGATATTTAACGCAATTTCTAAAGCCAAGCGCCCATCTATAGGTGTTTTGGTCTGTAGCAATGTGCTTAAATAGATGTTTCCTTCAGGAGAAACCCATTGTCGTTGACGCTGTCCACGACCTTGAGTTTGTCGTGTACTGCAGACCAAAACGCTCTGAATCCCTTTTTGCGCAATTTCACGCACATCATCATTGGTGGATGTGGTAACTGGCTTAAGCAATAAAACTTCAGGAAGTTGCTGTGCTTCAGCGAGAAGCTGTTGTAATTGGCGTGTCTCTAAATCCATATGAATCTGAGAAAAGTGAAAAATGATCATGGAGTTAATCATATATTTACTGATTGGCGCAATCGCTGGTTTTGCTGCGGGGCTATTTGGGGTCGGTGGTGGACTCATTATCATCCCGATTTTATATGTGGTGTTTACTCATTTGAACTATGACCCGAGCGTCATTATGCATATGGCGGTTGGCACATCACTAGCGACTATTATTGTCACGTCAATGAGTTCAGTGAGTGCACATCATAAACGCGGGGCAGTGTTGTGGTCTGTGTTTCGCAATTTGGCCCCAGGTTTAGTTATGGGCGCTTTTTTAGGCGCAGGCATTGCAGACTATATGTCAGGACATGGCTTACAACTGCTGATCGGTTTTTTTGCGGTATGGGTGGCGTACAAAATGTTTAGTGGCGCACATGTTGAGGTCGATCCATCGCGTCAGTTGCCCTCTACAGGCAAACAGTTATTTGTCGGTGCTGGCATTGGTGTGGCTTCTGCGATCTTTGGCATTGGTGGGGGCAGTTTGACAGTGCCGTACTTAAACCGTCATGGTGTGGCTATGCAAAAAGCGGTGGCGACGTCAGCTGCTTGTGGCTTACCAATTGCAGTGGCTGGAGCTTTAGGTTTTATGTGGTTCGGGCATCAGGCTGAAGTGAATGTACCGAATACCATTGGTTATATTCATGTCTATGCATTTTTCGGGATTGCGGTCATGAGTTTTATCACCGCAAAGTTTGGTGCGAAAGTGGCGCATCTTTTATCGCCTGCGATGTTGAAAAAGTGTTTTGCTGGTTTGTTGGTGGTAGTTGGTTTATATTTTATTTATCAAGGTTTTAGTTCTTAATTTCTTTGATAATATTGTGTGCGTTGCTGTTGATTGGCATTATAGACGGTAAAATTGTTAGACAATGACATAGTGTTTAGCGTTTAAGATCGGGTAAAACCTAAAAATAGGTCACTAAAGACCATGGATTGCATCTTATAAAAACAAGTTAGGAACAGTATGCAAGCACATGATACAGAGAGTTTGTCCGAACAAATTGCCAAGCACATCAGTGAACAAATCATTCGCGGTGAGTTGGTCGAAGGTGAGCGCATACAAGAATTACGTATTGCCGCTGAACTGGATGTGAGTCGCGGCTCGGTGCGTGAGGCCTTGTTACTGCTTGAACGTACACATCTGATTGAAATCTACCCGCGTCGCGGCGCTATAGTCTCTGAAATGTCCGCTCAGCAAGTGCGCGCCTTGTTTGACACCAGTAGTCTGCTGTTGGGGCAAATTGTGCAACGCATAGCGGAGACATGGCGCAGCTATGAAGCGGAACGTTTACAGCTGCTATTGGATGAGTTGGGGAATCAGCTGAAACAGGGCAGTATCGAAAAATTTTATGATTTGATTTTTGAAGGATTGGCGCGCCAGCATGAAATGGTGGGCAATGCTTATTTGATGAAGTTTTACCAAGAACTGTTACCCTCGATACGGCGGAGCTATTTTTTAACCTTAAATACTTCGCGTAGAGAGTTACAAGAATCTTATGATTTATTTAAACTGGTGACTGATGCGGTTTTAATCAGAAAATCACAACAAGCTACTTTATTTATGGAAGATTTTTGTCGACACTTACGTAACTTGGTGTTGGAATCTCTGACCCGAATGAAACAAATTGAACTTGCGTGGGCGAGACGCTCACGACGTTAGTCAGGACATTATGCGTTTAAGCAGTTTAAAACTTTCCGGCTTCAAATCTTTTGCCGACAGTACCACATTACACTTTAAAGATAACCGCACAGCAGTGGTTGGGCCGAATGGTTGTGGCAAATCCAATGTGATCGATGCTATTCGCTGGGTCATGGGCGAATCCAGTGCTCGCCAACTGCGTGGCGGCAGCATGCAGGATGTTATTTTTACAGGCACGGCAAAGCGTAAACCCGTCAGTGTTGCCAGTGTAGAACTGCGTTTTGACAACACTTATGGCAAGTTAGGCGGTAGCTATAATGCCTATACCGAACTGGCGGTCAAACGTCAGGTTAACCGAGATGGCAAGTCTGAATACTTTTTAAATGGTACTAAGTGCCGTCGTCGGGACATTACCGATATTTTCTTGGGCACAGGTTTAGGGCCACGTTCTTATTCGATTATTGAACAGGGCATGATCAACCGTTTGGTCGATGCAAAACCTGAAGAAATGCGGGTGTTTATTGAGGAAGCTGCAGGAGTTTCTCGTTATCAAGCACGTCGTCGTGAAACTTTATTACATTTGGATCACACCACACAAAATTTATCGCGTTTAGAAGATATTGCCTCCGAATTAAGATCACAGTTAAAAACTTTAAAACGTCAGGCTGAAACCGCGATTCAGTACAAAACACTGGAAAGCCAAATTCGCACCATTAAAGTCGAAGTTTTATCTTTTCAATGTGAACAAAGCAGCCTTTTACAGCAAGAATATACGCTGCACATGAATGATTTGGGTGAGCAGTTCAAGCTGGTGCGTTCAGAGTTAACGACTTTAGAGCATGATTTGACTTCGACCAGTGAGCTATTTCAACGCCTGATTCAGCAGTCCACGCCATTACAGAGTGAGTGGCAACAGGCAGAGAAAAAGCTGGCTGAGCTGAAAATGACTTTGGAACAAAAGCAGACACTGTTCCAGCAAAACACGACCACTTTGGCACAGCTTGAACAGCAGAAGGCGCAAACCAAAGAACGGATGCAACTGATCGAGCTGCAACTGGAAAGTTTGCACGAACAAAATGAGCTTCATACCGAACAGTTACAACAGCAAGAAAGTCAAAACCAACAGCAAAGCCAAGGTTTAACGGATTTAAAAGCACAGCAGCAACAGTTGCTTCAACAGTTTGAACAAGTCAAAAGTTTGGTTGAAAAACAGCAGCAACAAAAAATGCAAATGTTGGCGAAAAGTGAACAGTTGGCCAAAAATATTTTACGTTTTGAACAGCAAAAGCAGATTTTAGAGCAGCAAGCAGCACAAATTCAAAACCAAAGCCAGTTGGATGCGATTGATCAACTGTTACATGCCAAGCAAGACGCCGAGGCACAGCAGTTACAACGTGAGCAAAGTATCATTGAGGTGCAGTTGCAGCTGGATGATTTGCGTATCCAACACCAAGCTGCTCAAACTGAGTTGAATCAGCACAAAGCAGATATACAGGTCTTAAGTGCCGAACAGAAGCATCTTAAGCAGCTTTTGGTCAAAGTGAGTGCCTTAAAAAATAGTGATCATCCGCAGTTGATGCATGTGCTGCAGCTTAAAGATGCGGCTAAAACCCATGCTGCGCTGGTCGAAAAATTCTTAGCCAAATGGCTTTCAGCGCATTGTTTGGACAACAGCGATGCATTCACCGATGCGGTTGCACGTCAGTTAACGCCTCAGCCGCGTGTTGAACTGATCGAAATTGCAGGTTGCGATAGTCTAGCCAGCTGGATTGAATCACCGCAATCTTCTTTGTGGCAGCAGGTGGGGGTGACCACCAACTTAAAACAAGCCTTAGCGCTGCAAAAGCAATTGAAAGATGGTCAGTCTCTTCTGAGTTTAGACGGTTACCATGTCGGCGTGGACTGGGTGATTGGTTTGGATTATGACGAAGCGAGCCAAGCTGGACAGGGTGCGCTAAGTCATCGAATTCGTTTAGATGAAATTGAGCAGAGTCTTGCTGAAAAAATAGGACTTCTGACTCAGCTTGAAACGAAAACCACAGAGCTTCGTACTCAAGTCCAAGCGGTGGATGAGCAGTTAAAAGCGGATCAACAACTGTTGAAAAAAGAAGTTCAAGCGACGCAGCAGATTGATTTGAATATTGCCAAAGTGCAAAGTACCAACCAAGCCTTTGAAGTGCAAAAGCAACAATTAGCCAATCAACTGGCGCAGCTAGACAGTCAGCTTGAAGAAGATGCCATGCAAAAAGATGATCTAGAGATTGATCTGCATGCATTGAATATTAAGCTCGAGCAAAATTTGCCAAACTACAAAACCATGCAGTTCCAAGTGGAGTCTTTGACTGAGCAACTGGATGATAGCCAGCAGCAGGCACAGCAGGTTTGGCAAGCACTTGAAATGGTGCGTCGTCAGGCGGTGCAAACCACACAGCAGATTGAACTGTTAGAAAAAGACAGTACTTTCTTAAAAGCGCAGTATCAGCAAATTTTGTCGCAGATGGAGCAGGCCAAAAAGTTTATTGATCCTGTACAACTTGAGCTGCCGGCCTTGGAAAGCCAGTTTAGCGAACAAGCACAGATCACTGAAAAGCTGCAAAAGACATGGTCTGAATGGCAAGTTGAACTGAATGCAGTGCAAGAGCGCCAGCAAAGTTTGACCGAACACCGTCATCAACAGCAACAACAAGATGAAAGGCTAAGAACCCAGTTAGAAGAGAAACGTTTGGCGTGGCAAGCGGCAAAGTCAGACTTACAACATTATTCTGAACAGCTGAAAGAGATGAATGTTGAAGCTGTTGTGGGTTTAAGCATTGATATTAGTAGCCATCAACAGATTTTGGAAAAAGCACAGCAGCAGTTTGAGAAATTGGGCGCAGTCAATTTGGCGGCTTCAGAAGAATATGAAGACGTATCAAAACGCTTTGAAGAGTTGAGTCATCAAATTCAAGATCTGGAAAATACTGTTGAGCAGTTGCGTGCTGCAATGAAAAGTATTGATCAAGAGACCCGTAAACTGTTCATGAGCACTTTTGATCGGGTCAATACCGAACTACAAGATTTGTTCCCGAAAGTATTCAATGGCGGTGAAGCGAGTCTGACTTTGGAAGATGACTGGCAATCTGGAGTTAAACTCATGGCCCGTCCACCAGGCAAACGCAATAGCTCTTTGGCGCTACTTTCAGGGGGAGAAAAAGCCCTGACCGCATTGGCCTTGGTGTTTGCGATTTTCCGTCTCAACCCATCGCCATTTTGTGTTTTGGATGAAGTTGATGCACCTCTGGATGATGCAAACGTGGGAAGATTTTGTAATCTTGTAAAAGAGCTTTCTGAACAGGTGCAATTCATTTACATTACCCATAATAAACTCGCAATGACGATGGCGACCGACTTGTTAGGTGTTACGATGCCTGAACCGGGAACATCAAAATTAGTGACTGTAAATTTAGAACAGGCAAAAGAATACGGTTTAGTCGCGGAGGCCTAATAAGATGGAATACACAACAATTATTGGTATCGTCATAGCAGTGATCATTATGCTGTTTGGGGTTCGAATGATTTTTCGAAAGCCGGCAGATGCAGCGCCTTCACTTGAGTCCGCATTGCATATCGATGCTGACAGTCAAAAACCGATTATCCCGCGTCACGTACGTGATCAACTGCAAACGGCATCAGTTGAAGAGGCTGAACGTAAAGAGCCGACTTTAAACGAAAACTCTGTAGAAGAGACACTGTCTGAAAAAGCCGAACCGAAAGCTTTGGATGCAGACAGTGTGCTCGAAAGCAGCAGTACTGAACCAAGTTTGGATGCGTCAGCTGAGGTAGAAAATAAAGCAGTAGACTCAGTCGCTCCTGAAAATGCTGTAGCAGATGCAACGGAATTAACGACTGAAAGCGCAAGCTCCTCGCTTGTTGATGACCAAGCAAAAGCGGATAAAGCTGAATTTAGTTTAAATGCCAATGTCGAAAAAGCCGAAATTTCAGAGTTTGACGATGAAAGCAGCATTTTAGATGCACATTTGTATGAGCAAAAAATTGTCGATGATGAAAGTGCTTTAGCCACAGCAGAATCGTTTATTGCCCTGAATGTTTATCCTGAACGCCGTGCGTTGTCTGGTGAGAAAACTTTAAAAGTTTTAATGAAGTATGGTTTACGTTTTGGCGAAATGTCTTGTTTCCATCGCTATAACGAAAATGGAACCAAGTTACTGTTCTCTGTGTTGCAAATTACCGATACAGGCATGGATGGTTTTGACTTGGAAAATCTGTCGACCGATCCAATTAAAGGCTTGGCATTTTTCTTGGCCTTACCACACCGCGATGTCCAAAATGCCTTTGACACCATGGACAGTATTTCACGTTTAATTGCTCGTGAAATCGATGGAACAGTTTATGATCAAAACAACCAAGAGTTCACGCCACAACTGCGAGAGCATTGGCGCCACTTGGCGATTGATTACCGTGCTGGACAAGCAATCGACGCTTAATCTGATTGAAAGCAACGGTAACGATTTCTATAATAGACAGTAGAAATACAATTTTTAGGGCGGAACAAAGACCGCCCTTTTTTATGGTGAAATTATGACTCAAACTTCGACTGTCGTTGCGCAAATGCGTCAACTGATCCAAATTTTGGCACAGCATAATCATGCTTATTATGTGATGGATCAGCCGACCATTTTAGACAGTGAATATGATCAGCTCTTTCATCAACTGAAAGCTTTAGAAGAACAATACCCTGAGTGTATTCAGCCAGATAGCCCGATCAATAAAGTTGGTGGTAAACCTTTGGCGAAGTTTACGAGCGTGACCCATGTGGTACCGATGCTGTCTTTAGGCAATGTGTTTAATCAAGAAGAGCTGTTTGCTTTTGCACGCCGTGCAGAAGAACGGTTGCCGAATCAAACGATTCAATATGATGTCGAACTGAAGTTTGATGGTCTTGCCATTTCACTGTGGTATGAACAAGGTGTGCTGGTGCGTGGAGTGACGCGTGGTGATGGTGAAACAGGGGAAGACATTACCCAAAACGTCAAAACCATTCGTAACTTGCCGAAGGTGTTGAGTACAGATCAGGGCGAAGTACCTACGCTACTGGAAGTTCGTGGTGAAGTTTTGATGCCTAAAGCAGGCTTTGAAAAGCTCAATGCAGAAAACGAAGCCAAAGGTGAGAAGACTTTTGCCAACCCACGTAATGCCGCAGCTGGAAGTCTACGTCAGTTAGACCCGAATATTGCGGCTTCGCGTCCACTTGCATTTTATGCTTATGGTATTGCGCAGTGTGAACCAAATCATGGTCAAAGCACCATGTCGGAAAGTCTAGCGTGGTTGCAACAGTTTGGTTTTGCAGTTGGTGAGCGTCATTTTGTCTGCGATAGTATTCAAGAAGTTCAAGCTGTTTATGAGCAAATCAATGCGGAACGACCACAATTGAGTGTGGAAATTGACGGCATGGTGATTAAGGTCAACAGTCTCAAACAACAGCAACAGCTCGGTTTTTTAAGTCGTGAACCGCGTTGGGCAACGGCTTATAAATTCCCTGCGGTGGCTGCGCTCACCACGGTTGAAAATATTGACTGGCAAGTGGGGCGTACAGGTACATTGACCCCTGTGGCGCGTTTGAATCCTGTTGCTGTGGGCGGCGTGACCGTTTCAAATGTGACCTTGCATAATATTGGGGAAATTCACCGTTTAGATGTGCGAATTGGCGATACTGTCAGTGTTTACCGTAGTGGTGATGTGATTCCCAAAGTGGAAAAAGTGTGGCCTGAATTCCGTCCTGTCGATGCGACTGAAGTTGAACTCCCGAGCCAATGTCCCGTGTGTGAATCGCCAGTGGTGATGCCCGAAGGTGAAGCTTTAGCACGTTGCTCAGGTGGTTTGTATTGTGCCGCACAGCGTATTGAGGCGATTCGCCACTTTGTATCACGTAAAGCTCTTGATATTGAAGGTTTGGGGGATCGTTGGGTCGAATCACTGTTACATCTTGATCTGCTTAAAGATGTGGCTGATATTTATCACCTACATGAGCACCGAGAAAAGCTATTAACCATTGAAAAAATGGGTGAGAAGTCCGTTCAGAACTTGATTGATTCGATTGAAAATAGTAAGAAAACCACTTTGGCTGCATTTATTTATGCACTGGGGATTCGTGGAGTGGGTGAAACCACAGCACGTATGTTGGCCAATACTTTCCAAACTTTAGATGCGCTACGTGTTGCAGACATTGAAGCTTTAAAGAAAACTCCAGATGTGGGGGATATCACGGCGGAGTGGATTGTCGACTTTTTCCAAGCACCACATAATCTTGAAGTTTTAGACCGATTATTGGCGGCAGGTATTCACTGGGACGCACCTGTGGCACCAAGTCGCCAACCTCTAAATGGAGAAAGTTGGGTCGTGACGGGTACACTCAGTACGATGGGGCGTGATGAAGCAACACAGCTCTTGCAAGCACTGGGCGCACGAGTCAGTGGTAGTGTGTCGAGTAAAACCAAGTGTGTTGTTGCAGGTGAAAAAGCAGGTTCAAAGCTGGATAAAGCGGAGAAGCTTGGGATTGCTGTGATCAACGAAGCTGAGTTTATTCAACTGATGAAAGATTATGGTCAATTAGACGTTTAGATTGTTGACTCAGGTTAAATCAGAAATATGATACTTGGGCACGTCATCTGCAACCTGCGTGGTGTAAGTAAGATAATGTTTCTACGACATATTTCTGATACATCAAAAAGAGAACAGGTTTTGCAGATGACAATGGTTTTGCCTACTTTTGCCGAAACAAAAGTAGGGCCAGCTGCAGGCTAATGATGAAATGGGGTGAGAACTTGATAAGACTCCGCTAAGATCATTGCTTTTCAATGAGCTGGAGGAATATTTAAGTCAAACTTAGGTTGTTTATTTCAGGGAATATATTGCTTAATGACACCGTCATCGAGCAATTGTTGGAAGTGCTCAACGAGGCTTTCTTTGACATCTCGGTACTCTAAACCCAATTCTTTTTGGCTCTTGTTCGCATCAAAATAAATTGGATAACCCATATTCAGCTCAACAAACTCGCGGCTAAAACCAATGAATGGACCAATCACCTTAAAGGCTGCTTTGGGCAGTTCATTTCGTGGAAATGGAAACTTCCAACCAAAATGTGCTTTAAGCAATTGACCGATTTCAAGCAGACTTAAAGTTCCACCACTTACGATGTAACGACCCGTTGCTTCTAGGTTGAATGCTGCTTGTAAGTGTGCTTCAGCAACATCTTGAACATCGACCACACCATTCCACATAGGTGGGACACCAGCTAAAGTCAAACCATTGGTAAACTGTTGTAAGACCTCAATTGAGCCTGACTGTGTATTTGGTGTCAATGAACGACCAAAGACCAACGCAGGGTTAATGCATACCAACTGCCAACGATCTTGTGCCTCAGCCATTTCCCAAGCTTTACGCTCAGCCATTACTTTAGAATATGGATAAGGCTGATGGGTCTCAGAACTGCTGGTGTTCCAGTGACTTTCATCAAAAGTATTGTGGTCCGTTTTTAAAATATCAATGGCATCGCCATAGGTCGACGCAATACTCGAAGTGACAATAACGCGTTTAACAGACTCGGTTTCATTGACGGTGTTTAAGACATTTTCTGTACCCAAAACAGCAGGTTCAATGATGTCTTTTACTGCATCTTTATAGTTAGTAACGACGAAAGGAGAGGCCATATGAAAGACAATTTCACAACCTTGCATCGCTTCTTTAAAGGAGTTGGGCTCGAGCAAATTGGCTTTAAAGAGTTTCAGTGTTCCAGCACTGCTGTCTGCAATTTTAGATAAATGCGCGAAGCTTTGGGTTTTGTTCAAGTCACGTACAGTGGCATGAACGGTATACCCTTGGGTTAATAATTTTTGAATCACCCAACTGGCAATATAACCCGATGCACCTGTAACCAGTACCGGTGCTTGTGTTGCTAAGTTTGTCATAGATTACCCATTGTTGTTTTAAGTATTGGCTTAGTGTAAACGTGAATGCCATGAAAGTCTTTGCTTATGGGGTGAACAGGTGTCTGACTTATGCGTCATTTTATAATATTGCACCACACTGTATTGAAAATGAGCGAGTAAAACGTATTTTTTAGCAGTAAACTTAAATTTATATTTTAGATCAAATAGATAAGGCAAATGATAAAATACAATAAATAATGATAATTATTTTTCATATAATAATGATTCTCATTGAAGATAAGTGTTGTTTAAAATGAAATCCTTCTCTAAGAAAATTCTTGCAAGCTCTGTTGGGCTTTTAATGATGGGTGGAGGCTGTTTAGAGCTTGCTTTTGCAGAGGAGGTTTCAGTTTTACCTGCCTTAAAATCAGAAGCGCAATCACAACAAGGCTATGCCGATGGTAAATTGGCGAAGGCGGCTAACTTGGGTGCTTTAGGGAATAAGTCAGCGATTGATACACCATTTACGGTTTCTACTTATACAGAGCAACTGATTCGTGATCAACAAGCATCTACAGTGGGGGAAGTTTTAGAAAATGATGCCAGTATTCGTGCGACGACCAATCAAGGTCATTTAAACGAAAACTTCCAAATTCGTGGTTTTAGTGTCGGCTATGATGATATGGCTTATAACGGGTTATACGCTGTAGCTCCTATGGGACGTATACCAACAGATTTACTAGAATCGGTGACAGTATTGAAAGGGCCGAATGCTTTGGTTGCAGGTATGGCACCAGCAGGAAGCGTTGGCGGAGTAGTGATTGCTAATTCTAAACGTGCCGACCAAGATCTAACACGTATTTCGACATCATTAGAAGATGAGAGTTATTATAAAACCAATGTGGATGTTTCTCGTCGTTTTGGTGACCAAAAACAATTCGGAGTTCGTGTAAACGGCACATATGGAGACGGTGAGCATCTTATTGAAGGTATGGATGACCGTTTAGCGCTTGGTTCGATTGCAGCGGACTATACGACCGATAAATTAAAACTAAACTTTGATGCTTATGCCATTCGTGAAAACCGTGATAATGGTTCACCTGCAATGGTCTCTATGCAAAAAACAGGCGTAGTTGCTGCACCAAAGGGTGATAATAATTACTTTGATCAAATTCATGGGGAAACCTATAGCCGTTATGCGGGCTTAAATGGTGAATATAAATTCACTCCTGATACTAAGGTTTTTGCAGGTGTGGGTTATGTTGAAAAAGGTTATTCGGGGCATATTTTTGGTACGCGTATGATCTTGCAGAACAGTGCAGGTGATGCAACTTCGCAGTATTATCGAGTCGCATCTAAAGAAAATAACCTAAGTGGTAATACGGGTATTGAAACTAAATTCAATACAGGTGCCATTAAACATACCCTTGGGTTACGTGCAGATTATGTGCATCGTGAATACGATCAACACTCTCGTGCGACCAGTTCATCATTTACAACGAATCTTTATAATCCTAACTCGAACGGGACAATGCCAACGACCTATCCAACAGTTGTACCTTATGAAGATGATAAATTCATGAGTTATACCTTGACGGATCAAATTTCAATGTTGGATGACAAATTTCAGTTGATTTTGGGTGCTCGTTATCAAGATATGCAGTTGGAAAGTCTCACTACAGATGTGAAATACGATGAAAATAAGCTTTCACCAAGTTTAGGCATCGTAATCAAACCGTTTGGAGAAAATTTATCTTTTTATGCAAGTTATGTTGAAGGTTTATCAAAAGCAGACTCAGTAACTTCTACCGCGGATGTGAATGAAGGAAAACTGTTTAAGCCTTACGAAACGAAGCAATATGAAGTGGGGACAAAGTATCAAGCTGGTTCTTGGTTAAATAGCTTGGCACTTTATCAAATTGAAAAACCGACTCTGATCACAACAGCTTTGGCGACAGCGGTTAATGGTAATACACAGATCACTGAAGACGGTGGGGAAAGTCGATCACGTGGTATTGAATGGTCCTTCTCAGGGAATTTGACTGAGGACTTAAATCTACTGGGAAGCATGGCTTATATTGATGCTGAATATACAAAAGGTTCTACAAGCACCACTGATATTTCAGGCAATACGATTTATGGTGTGCCAGACTTTACTGCCTCATTAGGCTTGGATTATGCCGTACCTGTGGTAGATGGTTTAAATGTTAATGCTCGGGCTAACTATGTTAGTGAACAATATTTAGATAGTTTGAATACCTATAAACTTCCTGACTATACTATTCTTGATGTTGGTGCGCGCTATAAAACAAAACTGGGTGGTGTAAACACGACTTTCCTAGCCAATGTCGATAACGTGACTAATAAAAAATATTGGGAAGGTGTGTTCAACTCTTACTATGCAACGGTTGGTGGTGCACGTACCTATAAACTTGGCGTCACTTTCGATTTCTAATTTTTATGATCAGCCCATTGCGATGCAGTGGGCTTTTTTATGTCTGAATGCTGTCTCATTTAAGTTGAACGCAATGATGAAATTTCTCGGTTTATTCCTGTGCTGCGGTGGTTGTGTACTGCTGTATTTGACCCATCCTAATCAAACGGTTCTTAAACAGGCTGTGGCGAAAAAGTATCGTTGGGTCGGGTGGTTTGCTTTTATTTTGGCATTGGTTCTTTTACTGGCGGTATTACCAAAACTGGTGGCCGTGTTGATGTGGTTGCTGATGCCATTGGTGTTGTGGTCAGTACTGCCATTTATTCCTTTATTACATGGGGCTTTGACGCATGACGTTGCTACGCGATCAAAAGATACAACCTGACTGGTGGACGAAAAGCTTTGCGGGCGCAGTTCTTGGACTCAGCCTAGCTTTCGCTTTAGCTGCATTAATCACGATGTGGGGACTTCAATCTGAGCATCGTAGTCTTGCTCCACAGTTAGGGATGTGGTCGATTCCGTGGATTTGGTTACCACTCTTTTTCGTGGCCTATTTTATTCCACGTGGATGGCAGTCCATTGTGATTTATCTGTTTTTCAATATCGTGGCTTACACACTTGTGTTTTGGCTCAGAGGGGAATAAGGCGTGAAGGTACGTACAGATATTCTCCGACTGGCCAAAGAGTTACATACATGGGTAGGAATTTGCGCGAGCATTCTTTTGTTCATTTGCTTTTTTGCAGGTGGGCTGAGTATGTTTCAGCATGATTTGAGTAAGTGGGCAACGCCACCGCAACAAAGGTTAAATACGGTTGAATTCTATCAGTACAACGATTTGGTGTCGCAGGTACAGCAGCAGTATCCTGAAGCGCAAAAAAGCTTTCAGATCAATTTAAACTCCAAAGAATTTCATTATGCCCCGATTCAGTGGCAACCTGCGGAGAGTCAAGCACATGATGATCATGCCTTTGATACAGATCAAAGCTCGATGTTAGCGACACTGAAATCTGATAGCACTTTACAGGTTGAACAAGAAAACCTATCCAAACTAGGTTGGTTGATTGAACAGCTGCATGAAACGGCAGGCATTCCGGGGATGCTTGGACACCATACACTCGGTGTTTATGTGATGGGTGTGGTATCGGTCTTATATTTTTTGACGTTGATGACAGGTTTAATCATCCTCTTGCCGACGTTGGTCAAAGACTATTTTGCGATACGGCAAGGTAAGAACAAAAAACGCTTTTGGCTCGATGCGCATAATGTGATTGGCATTACCAGTTTACCGTTTCATATTTTGATTAGTGTGACGGTGATTGTTTTTGCATTTCATGATCTCTTTTATGATGGCTTGGGGCAGTTGGTGTCCAAAGGCAAACCATTGTTTGAACGTCCAGCTGCGGTGCAGATTGCAGATCCGGTTCCTCAACTGGATGTTGAAAAAATACTCTTACAAGTACAGCAACAAGCACAGGGCTATGAGGTCTCGTCTGTAAGCTTTAACAATCTAGACCAACCTACCAAGGCATCGGCACGCGTCAGTTTATATAGTCCAGATCAGATGTTACGTGGTGATAACTTCGACGTGATGTTTTTCAATCCTTATCAGCCTGCACCTTATAGTACAGCCAATTTAAATACCCAAAGTTCTGGTCTAGATCAACTGATTCGATCTATGTTCAGTTTGCACTTTGGTAACTATGGCGGAGATTTTACCCGTTGGTTGTATTTGGCCTTGGGGCTGGGCGGAGCATTTTTATTTTACTCAGGCAATATTCTATGGATTGAATCGCGTGTAAAGCGACAAAAAAATCCAAATTTAGCACCACCTGCACAGCGTAAGGATGTGCAATTCATTGCAAACTTAACCATAGGGGCATGTTTGGGAATGGTCTTTGGCATTGTTATGAGTATGTTGGTAGGACGCTGGGCCTATGTACTCAGTCCTGAGCTACACAGTATTAATGCATGGTTTATGTATATCTATTATGCGATTTTTATCTTCAGTTTAATGCTTAGCTTTGTACTGGGCGCGGCGCGAGCATTACCAACGTTATTGCTGTCGATTGTGATTGTTTTACTGCTCATGCCTTTGACTTCTGCTATAGCATTGCTCTTACCTAAGATTGGACTATGGTCATCTTCTTCCTCTTTATGGTGGATTGACGTCTTTGCTATTCTTTTTGCAGGGTTATTTTTCCGTTTTTATCGCCAAGCTCAGGCCCGAGTCCAGTCCGCAGAAGTGGGTTCTCTTTGGTCCGTTGCTCAGAACAAGTGAAAGAATGAATACCGTTCCAAGGCTGAAATAAGAAGCATTTTTAATGGTTACAAAATGAAGCACAGGGCTGTTCAAGCCTAAAAAGCCTTTGTAAAAGAGATGAAGTTTTGCAAAGGCTTCTTTTATAACTATTATTTTGATGATTCATACTGCAAATGCGTATGTTTCTCATTTTAATTTTATAAAAATCATAAACTTACATAATTTATCTTTTGCAAAGTGAATTAAATGTGTCCATAATGGTTGCATTAGAGAATGGAGATTTTGAAATGCGTGGCAATCCTGAAGTCGTAGACTACTTAAATATGTTGATCGGTGGAGAATTGGCTGCACGCGATCAATATCTCATTCATTCACGTATGTATGAAGATTGGGGTTTGAGCAAAATCTTTGAACGTATCGATCATGAAATGCAAGAAGAAGCACAACATGCAGATGCGATTATTCGCCGTGTTTTATTTTTGGAAGGCACACCGAATATGCAACGTGATGACGTTGAAATTGGTGAAGATGTCGTTTCATGCTTAAAAGCCGATTTAAAGCTTGAGTACCATGTACGTGAAAAATTAGCCCAAGGCGTAAAATTGTGTGAAGAAAAGGGTGATTACATTACCCGTGACATGTTACGTCAGCAAATGTCAGATACCGAAGAAGACCACACCTATTGGTTAGAAAAACAATTACGTTTAATCGAGTTGATTGGTCTGCAAAACTACATTCAGTCTCAAATGTAAGAGATGCCAGCCACTTGATGTAAAAAGTGGCATGTGTATTTACATACTGAGTAATCAAAAAAGCCTTCGAATCAATGTCCGAAGGCTTTTTTGTATGGGCTATTTTTTAGAGAATTTTTGAATATCTGTAAGTACTTGCCCTGCATGAGTTTGAGTATTCACACTGCTGTAGTGATAGACCACCGTGCCTTGTGGGTCGATCAAAAAGGTTTCACGTTTCGCAATTTTTGCGATGCCTAAGTTGCGCACGATGCCGAGTTGATTTGCCAGTTGATGATTGTGATCAGCCAAAATAGGGAAATTCAGTCCCAACTTTTTAGAAAATTTTTGATGTGACTGTACATCGTCCAAACTCACGCCTAAGACCACCGCATTATTTTTACTAAATTGTGGGTAGAGTGCTTTGAACTGATTGGCTTCTTGGGTGCAGCCCGGCGAGTCATCTTTCGGATAAAAATATAACACTACCCATTTGCCTTGATATTGTTTGAGCTCATGCCATTTGGCATTTTGATCTTGTAACTTAAAACTCGGTGCGGGCTTGCCTACCCATTGTTTTTGATCACTGCTTGCGGAATTGAATAAGCTATTATTGGCATACGCCGGAATGCTGAAAGCAATGGATGCGGCAATGCTGAGTAAACTAATTTGCATAAGGCTGGTCATTTTCATGGGGCATTTTTTTATGGAAGCTTGTACTGATCCTAGCAGATTTTGAGTTCTTCCTGAGCAGCGAGTGTTTGCAATTGTTTCTGATCTGTTGAATAGTCACTAAGTTAAGAATAAAAATTATTTTGTTGGAGATGTTATGGATGTAGGCGCGGTATTGATTCAATTAAAACCTAAGACAAAAGAAAATGTAGAAGCGTGGAAGCAAGAACTGAATGAACGTAAAGATGAAGCCATTGAAACCTTAAAGGCAGAAGGTGTATTTGTGGAATCGTGGTTTCATGTGGATCTTGCAGGTCAGGATTATTTAATTGCTTATATGCGTGCAGAAGATATTGCGCGTGCACAGCAAATTGGCAGAGAAAGCAACTTTCCAATTGATGCTATGCATAAGCAGTTTAAAACCAATTGGGCAAAAGTTTATCCAGCTGCATTATTGGTAGATTTGGAAAATATGGATAAATAGATGAATGCTATTAAAGCAGTTTTATTAACTGAACCTGCAACAGAGCATCTAATTGAGCTCGATCAAGCATATTGATCATAGGAACGGCTTTGAAATTATTTCATAATATTGATGTTTTATCTTGATAAGAGTATTACATTGAATCAAAAAATTTTACTCATCACAGGCTGGGGTGGTGGGACCAAGTTACTACAACCTTTGGCTCATGCTTTGCAACACCAAGGGCATACGGTTGAGCTGATCAATATTTTTAATGGATTGGACGCACAGGTGTTGCAGCAACATGCTGAACAAGCCAAAGACTTTGATGTCATGATCGGTTGGTCTTTGGGGGGGCAACTGGCGACTTTATTGGTCGAGGCTGTGGAAAAGCAGTATCAACAGCAAAAAGTATTAATTACTCTGGCTTCAAATCCGTGCTTTGTGGCGTATGAAAATTGGCAAACTGCAATGAGTCCAGCGACATTTCAAAGTTTTAAACAATCCTTCGAAGCAGACGCGATTGCAACATTAAAGAAATTTGGATTTATGGTGTGCCAAGGGACGGCAACCACCAAGCAAGATTTTTTGCAATTGCAAAGTTTGATTCAGCCTCAGTCTTTAGATCTATTAAAACAGGGACTCAATTGTTTAGAGTATTTAAATACGGTTGAGATCTTACAAAAATATACGGGGCATCAACTCCACCTGCTGGCTAAACAAGATTTTTTAGTTAGCTACAAAGTCTTGGATAATTTAAAAGCTTTAGGTGCAAATTTTTTAGATGCGATGCTTTTAAGTGGTTCACATGGGCTTCCAGTTTTTCATGCCGATGAAGTAACTGACAAAATCTGCCAATATTTACAAAAAATGGATTAAACAATTCGCTGAGTGGCGAATATCGCAATTTCTTTTTGATGCGCGCAGGTTTAAGATCAGTCAAACTGAAATTTTGCTGTAACTGTAGTCGATATGGAGTTAAGGATGACTGAGATCAATGCCAAATTGGATGGTGAGTTGGATGACTTAGCATTTGATCGGGAACATATTTGGCATCCTTATACCTCGATGACCAATCCGCTCCCCACCTTTAAAGTTAAAAAAGCCTTTGGTTCAACCATTGAGTTAGATGATGGTCGTCAGCTGATTGATGGGATGTCTTCGTGGTGGTGCACCATACACGGTTATAACCACCCTGAACTGAATCAGGCTGTGACAGACCAACTACAAAATATGTCGCATATTATGTTTGGTGGTTTTAGCCATGATCCCGCCATTCAACTGGGCAAATTACTGTTGCAAATCACCCCGCCAAGTTTAGATAAAATTTTCTATGCAGACTCAGGTTCTGTTGCAGTTGAAGTGGCGTTAAAGATGGCAGTTCAGTATTGGACTTCGCTTGGGAAACAAGACAAAACCAATTTTGTCACCCCGCGTTCGGGCTACCATGGTGATACATGGAATGCGATGTCGGTCTGTGACCCTGTCACAGGGATGCATCAAATTTTTGGCTCAAGCTTACCCAATCGTATTTTTGTTCCTGCACCGCAAGTTGCCTTTGATGCAGCCTGGGATCAGAAGGACATTCGTGAGCTTGAAAACACCTTAGCTGCACAGCATGAAAGTATCGCCGCGCTGATTATTGAGCCGATTGTTCAGGGTGCAGGAGGGATGCGTTTTTATCATCCTGAGTACTTACGACAGGCCAAATTGCTCTGTGAAAAATATGGTGTTTTACTGATTTTTGATGAAATTGCGACGGGTTTTGGGCGTACGGGGAAACTCTTTGCTTGGGAGCATGCACAGGTCGAACCTGACATTATGTGTATTGGTAAAGGTTTGACAGGCGGCTATATGACTTTGTCAGCAACCTTAACCACAAAGCATATTGCTGAAACCATCAGTCGAGGCGAAGCGGGCGTATTTATGCACGGCCCAACGTTTATGGCCAATCCCTTGGCGTGTGCAGTAGCGGCGAAAAGTACAGAACTCCTCATTTCACAAGATTGGCAAAGCAATATTCAACGCATTGAAACACAACTTCGTACCGCCTTGGCCCCGTTGCAGTCACTTGAATATGTCCATGAAGTTCGTGTATTGGGGGCCATTGGTGTGGTTGAGCTGACGTTTAATGTGGATATGAAGACCTTGCAACAGGAGTTTGTCCGCCGTGGTATTTGGGTGCGACCATTTGGAAAACTGGTTTATGTGATGCCCCCTTATGTGATTACCTCACAGGAACTCAAGACCTTGCTTGAGCAATTGGTTGAAGTGGTGGTGCAGATGCAGGAGCCTGTTGTATGAAGCATGTAGAGCATTTTGCAGCGCAGTTGGATATCCTTAAACAGCAAGGCAATTTTCGCCAGTTCACGCCCAATGTGCAGCAAGGGCGGATGATTCGCATCCATGATCATGAGATGTTGAATTTGGCATCGAATGACTATCTAGGATTGGCTGCAAATATTGAATTGCGTGAGCAGTTTTTCGATGAAACGCCGAATGCGCAGCGCTGGATGAGTTCAGCTTCTTCACGCTTATTGACGGGTAATTTTCCTGAATATGAACAGTTTGAGGCCAGTCTAAGTCAGGCTTTTCATGGTCGCGCTGCTTTGGTATTCAACAGCGGCTATCACATGAATATTGGTATTTTACCTGCGTTAGCGGACAGCAAAACTCTAATTCTGGCTGATAAATTAATCCATGCTAGCATGATTGATGGCATTCGTTTATCGACAGCGAAGTTGGTACGTTATCGCCATAATGACTTGGCACATTTAACCCAACTTTTACACAAGTATCATACCGATGATGCTTTTGAGCGAATCATTGTGGTGACCGAGTCCATTTTTAGTATGGATGGTGATGAAACCGATTTGGCTGAATTGGTCCGCATCAAAAAACAGTTTGAAAAAGTCATGCTCTATGTTGACGACGCACATGGTATTGGTGTGCGTGGTGAGCAAGGCTTGGGCTGTGCCGAGCAATACCAATTGATTGATGAGATCGACTTTTTGGTTGGTGCTTTGGGTAAGGCTATGGCTTCAATCGGCGGCTATCTGATTTGTCATCCTGTGATTCGAGACTATCTGATCAATACTATGCGCCCATTGATTTTTAGTACGGCACAACCGCCGATCTGCATGGCGTGGAGCAATTTTATCTTGCAAAAAGTCTTGCAGTTAAAGACCTCAAGACAGCATTTACACAGTATCAGTCAGACCTTGCAGCAAGCGGTTCAGGCCAAAGGTTTTGATTGTCCATCAACGTCTCAAATTATCCCTGTGATCATCGGTGATTCGAGCAAAACGGTGGAGAAGGCGAAAGCTTTGCAACAAGCAGGTTTTTATATTATGCCTGTACGACCACCGACTGTGCCGCAGCATAGTTCTAGACTACGTATTTCCTTGACCGCTCAAGTTCGCCATACTGATTTAGATCAGTTGATTCAGTTGTTGTGAGTGAGTCGTGAAGAATTTAGAGATTGATAAAGCACAAGTCGCATTGCGCTTTGCTCAGGCAGGGCAAAGCTACAGTGAGCATGCGGTTGTGCAAAAGCAAATTGCACGCCAGCTTTTTAATTTAATCCAACGTTATGCTGTTAAATCGCAATTTGAGCGGGTGTTTGAAATTGGTTGTGGTTCAGGCAATTTAAGCCATCTTTTGCTGAAGGATTTCCAAATTCAGCACTATCTACTGAATGACTTATATGCTGAGGTGCAGCAGCACTTTCAGAGTTATTCAAATATAGACTGGTTATTAGGCGATATTGAACAGCTTGTTTTTCCAGCTCATTTAGAACTGATTGTATCGACCTCTGCACTGCAGTGGATGACAGATCTTGCTGCTGTTTTTCAGAAAGCGAATGACAGTCTGCTTCCACAAGGTCTATTTTGTTTTTCCACCTTTGGCGAGCGGAACTTACAAGAGATTAAGACTTTAACGGGGCAAGGTTTAGATTATGTCAACCTCGATCAACTACGGGAAAAATTGCAAAACCAAGGCTTTGAAGTTCTGCATTTGTCTGAACAGATTGAGTACTTAGACTTTGCGACACCGAAACAGGTACTGCAACATTTAAAAGCCACAGGTGTCACGGCAACTGCATCGAGCTTTCGTTGGACCAAGCACTCACTCGAACGCTTTTATCAAGATTATCAACAGTTTTCACAAATCGATACCTCTGGGCAGATTCATTATCGCCTGAGTTATCACCCTATTTATTGTATAGCACGGAGAATGCCATGACTGGATCAGTTTACTTTATCAGTGGAATCGATACAGGCATTGGGAAAACCTATACCACGGGCTACTTAGCCAAGCTTTGGAATGAACAAGGCCAAAAAACCATTACCCAAAAGTTAGTGCAAACGGGCAATGTTGATGTTTCTGAAGACATTGAACAGCATCGTAAAATTATGGGTATGGGCTGGTTTCCAGAAGATGATAGTAAGCTGACCATGCCTGAAATTTTTAGTTATCCTGCATCGCCACATTTGGCGACTAAAATTGATGGTCGTGAGATTGATTTTGCAAAAATCGAGCGTGCTACTCAGCAGCTGGCTGAAAAATATGAGGTGGTATTGTTAGAAGGTGCGGGTGGTTTGATGGTGCCTTTAACCATAGATTTGCTCAGTATTGACTATATTGCAGCCAAGCAACTGCCTGTAATTTTGGTGAGTTCGGGGCGTTTGGGCAGTATTAACCATACCATTTTAAGTTTAGAAGCACTGAAAAACCGTGGTTTAGAGCTTTACGCTTTAGCCTATAACTTAAATGATGAGTCACAAGATGAACTCATTTCTAAAGATACTGCGAGCTATTTAAAAGCTTATTTGGCGACACATTTTCCGCAAGCATTGTGGATCGACATCCCCGTATTGAAGTAATTCGTAGAGTCATTAAAAAAGAAAAAACCGCTAACAGAAAAAGTTGTCAGCGGTTTTTTTGACGGTTTTATTTACTGATTACTCACGACTCCAATTTTTTTCACATCAAGGCGTTGGGCTGCGGCCATGACCATCGCAATGTATTTATATTCCGTTGCGCGGTCAGCTTTGAGTTTAATTTGGTCTTGATCTGCTTTTTGAGCAACGGTTTGAAACAAGGCTTCGAGCGCTTGTTTGGACTCCACAGCTTGTTCATTCCAAAATATTTTGCCTTGAGCATCTAAGCGTAGTTCCACGATTTCAGGTGGTTTTTCCTGAACTGGTGGTGGTGTGCCATTCGGGAGGTTAATATTAATGGCGTTGTTTGGCAACGGAATCGTGATAATGAACATAATCAGCAATACCAACATGACATCAATCAAAGGCGTCATGTTGACATCAAGCATCACATCTTCATCATCTTGGTTGGAACCAACATTCATACCCATAGCTGAATCCTTCTTTGATTAAGGGGAAGAGGGCGGTGTGGTGACAAAGGCAATTTTGCCAATGCCCGCTTGCTGCGTGGTGGTAATGACTTGGTCAATCGCATCGTATGGCGTAAGTTGGTCACCACGAATGTGGACATCGGGTTGAGGTCTCTTTTGTGCCTCTGTTTGTAGTCGTGCCAGTAAAGTGGCTTTGTCGGCAATGTAACTTTCATTCCAGAAAATATCGCCATTTTTATTGACTGCGAGTTGAATATTTTCAGGTTTTGTTTCATAAGGCACATTCTTTTCTTCAGGCAAATTGACTGGTACGGTATGAACTGCAACAGGCACTGTAATGAGAAAAATAATTAGCAAAACCAACATAATATCAACCAATGGTGTGGTATTAATGGTTCCGATTACATCATCATCGCTGTCATTTGAATTTACCGTCATTCCCATGGCTGATTCCTCATGTTCTTATTTCATGTCACGGTTAACAGGATTGTTGGTGCTGATTTCACCACTTAGCAACACCGCATGCAGGTCTGAACCGAAGGTACGAACTTCTTCCATCACGGCTTTATTCCGACGAGTTAACCAGTTGTAACCAAGCACTGCTGGAACAGCCACGGCTAAACCAATTGCAGTCATAATTAAGGCTTCACCCACAGGGCCTGCGACTTTATCAATAGATGCTTGACCCGATACCCCAATCGCGGTTAACGCATGGTAAATGCCCCAAACGGTACCGAATAAACCCACGAAAGGTGCGGTTGAACCTACAGTTGCTAGAAAAGCCAGCCCACCACTTAAATGACTGTGAATTTTGTCGATAGCACGTTGAATCGAGATAGTGACCCAAGTATTAAAGTCGATACGCTCTAATAATGTTCCACCATGATTTTTTGTGGATTTAATGCCTTTTTCAGCAATAAAGCGGTACACACTGGCATCATCTAAACCTTCAGTTGCACTATCGAGAGAGGTTGCTTCCCAAAAGTTTTTATCGGCATGTTGGCCTTGTTTGCGAATTTTGCCTTGCTGTAAGCACTTGGTGATGATGATGTACCATGTCCCAATCGACATAATCACCAAAATAAACAGTGTCACTTTAGACACCAGATCACCTTCTTTCCACATTGCTTCTAAGCCATAAGGGTTATGTACTTTTTCTGAAACAGTAGGTGCTTTTTCAGCTAAGGGTGGGGGAACAGGTGTTGCTGTTTTTTCAGTCGTGGCGGCTGGTGTAGTTAGTGCTGTAGTGGGCGCAGCGGTTTCCTCTGCAAAAACAGCTTGTAGAGGAAGTAATGTGCTCATTCCAAGTAGGCTTGCTGCGGTAAAGTTTTTTAATTTTTGCATTGTGTAACTCCTAATGTCGGCTGATCTTTTTCAATTATTCGAGAACAAATTCGTATGGGATGTCGAACCAAGCGCTTTGAGCTACGCCATCTTTCATTGCAGGTTTAAATGTGCACAAGCTATACGCTTTCGTTGCAGCACGGTCTAAAGTACGGTCACCTGTAGAACGCTTTACTTTGACTTCTTGGGCTTTACCATTGGTATCGACAAAGACCGAAATCAGTACAGTGCCAGAAATGCCACTCATCTCTGCTTCGCGTGGATAGCTTGGTGCTTTACATCCAGCTTCACCTTCCGATACTCCACGTGTAACACCTGTGGGTTTGGGTGCAGGTGATGGAGCAGCGGCAGTCGGTGTGGGGGTTGGAGATGGGCTTGGAGAAGGCGATGATGCAACTGGCGTCGGCGTGCTTATCGTCGGTTTAGTAACGGGTGTAGCAACTGTTTTTTGCACTGGGATTGCTTTTTCTATAGGTTTCGGGTCAGGTTGCTGCGCTACTTTTTCCACCATTTTTGGTGGCTCTGGTGGAACTTCTTTAGGTGGTTCAGGCTCAGGTGGCTTGATATCTTGCAGAATGATCAATTCCACAGGTTCGGTTGAGGGTTTGACAATATCTTTTGCCAAGCCCGCCATTAGCACCAGGCCAACAAGAACATGTAAGAAAATCACAATGCCAATACCTGTGAGTTTTTTGGCGGAGTTTTTTTCTAAATCTTCAAATGTAGTGCCCATAATTACTCCTAAAATTTAAGCCAAATCTACTTTTTAAAAGCATTGGATTGCACTTGGGAAAATCCATATATATCTGGTTAAAGTTGAGCATGTATAAACATCACCACAGATTGAATATTTCAATCTGTGGCTCAGATCCGCTTAGAACGTATATGTACCTCTTACATAGAAAGTACGTCCTGTTGGGTCGCTGTAACGTGGGTCATAGCCGTATTGGAAGTTATCTAGAACATTCGATGCTGCAGGTTCTTCATCAAATAGGTTTTTGATACCACCCGTTAGGGTTAAGTTTTTGAAACCTTTATAGGTACCTGCAATGTTGTAGAGGGTATAGTCTGGAACTTTGTGGTTATCAAAGCCTTCTTCACCTGTTGCATTTTGGTCGTGATAGCCTCGGAAAAATTGCTGTTCAAAGACCAATTTCCAGTCTTCATAGCTCCAGTTGATGTTTGCGGTATGTTTCCAGCGCAGTACAGCAGGGTCATCATAAACGCCCACTAAGCCCTCCCAGTCTCCATCTTTTTCTTCTTGGTAGTCATTTTTGATGACATAGGTTCCATTAATTCCGAAGCCAAACCGACCTGTTGATGTCATAGGAGTCAGGTAGTCTAAGCTAATGTCGATCCCTTCGGTTTTGATGCCACCTGTATTCATTAAAGTGGTATTGATGTATTGGATACGGCCGTCTGCATCTCGCACAAAGCGATCTGCATATTTGGTTGGATCTTCGAAAATGGAAGTTTCACCCGTTAAGCCAATAAGATTTTCGATTTCGATATTGTAGTAATCGACTGCTAAGACTAGGTTCTTAAGGGGCTCAAAAACAAAGCCTGCTGTAAATGTGGTTGATTCTTCGGGTTGAAGCTCAGAGTTACCACCTTGCATACGCTTAAACTGGGTATTACATTCTGTTTGATATTGCGGTGAAGTTGCTACGCGACCTGGACAGAGCACAGGGTCATCGTATTTTGCCCCCGTGTAAGTTTGGCTTTGCGGCGCATTAATTTCATATAAGCTTGGTGCACGGAAACCTGTACTGTAAGTACTTCGGAACATTAATTGTTTTAAAGGCTCCCAGCGTAAACCCACTTTCGGGTTGAAGGTGTCGCCAAAGTCACTGTAGTCATCATAACGTGCTGCAAGTTGCGCTTCTAAAGTGGAAGTAATCGGAATTTGTAGCTCTGAGAAAACGGCTGTAATGTCACGGTCACCCTTACTGATAGGTTTGTCAGGGTCAATGCCACTACCTGGGACAAGTCGAACAAGGTCTGAGTTTACCCTTGCTTCCCAGTCTTGCGTGGTAAAGCTACCGCCGAAGGCAAAACCCACGTCACCCGCAGGAAGGGTGAAAATTGGACGGCTGATCGTAAAGTCAAAGGTGGTGGAGTCTAAGGTCGCATCATTGGTCGTACCGCTGACTTCTAATGAATTCCAAACACTTGAATCCGCTGAAGGACCAAAGGGGTTAATGGTACCGTTATCTAGCCCTTCTTGCAGTTGACTACGATTTAAATAGCCACTAACGAAACTGTCCTTTGCTTTACCTTTTGCATAGGTCACGCCGCTGTCGATGTTCCAGCCATATGCTTCACCTTCAATCCCTGCAAAAATACGATGTGATTCATTGGTTGTCTTAGAAACACGGTTACCCGCTTGTGAGCGGAGATAGAGTTGTAAAGGATCACCACTTAAACCGGGAACAGCAGGAGTGATACCTTCACCTGGATAGTATTGGCTTCCTTTGGGAAGTGTCACAGATCGGCTATAGACATCGGGTGCGATTGAGGTAGTGACTTCATTTTTTGCATATACATATTCAGCAATGGCGTTGAATTGGTCACTGAGTTTGAACGTTGCACGCCCTAGGGCAGATAAGTCTTCTGTTTCGGGTTGAATACCAATCAAGGCTTGAGTGTTTAAAATACACAGACCATCTTCCGCAACGACATTAGGAGTGTTATTACAGTTGGCATTACCGTAAGGATTGGCTAATACACCACTGGTTGGGTCATAGAAGTTAGCAGGAAAACCATTCGTAGAGCCAGCATTGATCCCTAATTCAGGTAAAAGCCCACCACGACGGCTAACTTTACGGTCTTTGGCCATAATTTCTTTAGACTTTTGGTAGCTGATTGCGCCATATACGTTAAAACCTTGTTCGTCTAAGTCGCCATAGCCACCAAAGATAGAGACATCGTATTCGTCCCCCCCTTTTTCTTCGGGTTTGAGTACACCGCTGCTGATACCGAAACCTTCATATTGTTTTTTTGTGATGAAGTTGATCACCCCAGCAATGGCATCTGCGCCATATACCGCGGATGCACCATCTCGGAGGACTTCAATGCGTTCAACCATTGCTAGAGGAATTGTATTGAGGTTGGTTTCAGAGGTACTAAAAGGGCTATAAGCCAAACGGCGACCATTTAATAATACTAAGGTTTTGTCTGGACCTAGGCCACGTAAGTTGGCTGTTGAACCAGAGGTATTACTTGCCCCCACGTTTTGCGCGGTTGTGTAACCCGCTTGGTTGGCACTGATTTTGGTTAAAGCTTCTTCGGCAGTTGTGACGCCTTGTTGCGCAAGCTCTTCGACTTTAATGACGGTAATGGGTGAAGAACTTTGAGCTGCAACTCCTTTGATAGAGGAGCCTGTGACAGTCACTTTAGCAACTTTTTTAGTTGGTTCTGCTGAGACTGAGCTTTCGGTTTCTTCTGCATGAGCTAAAGACAAACACATCATACTTAAAGTCAGGGTACTTAGTTTAAGTAGTGATTTGCTGATGGTTGGGGTCCCCATAGATCGAACAAGTTTGTTTTTTTGCATCGTAAATTCAACCCTTCTTTTTCTATATTTAGCGGTATTGCTGTGCTGAGGGAGTGCAAGGCAAATGCCAACTTTCAGGGATAGACAAAAGACTGTGAATTAAGTTATTGGAAAATATTGTTTTATTTTATTATTTGTATGGATTTATGTAACTCGTCTTCATTTTTCTAGAATTTAAAAATTTAAAATGGCAAAAAATTACTTATAAATCGATTAAAAAATAATCATAAAATGATTATTCATATAATAAGTGATCAAAAATGAGTCGTGATTTTTTGACTTTTTTAATACAAAACCTTATTTGTAATTATACTGAATTATCAGTATTTATCTTTAATAAACAAATTGTTGTGATGTTTTATTCGGTTTTTCGTATTTCTTGTGATGTTCGAATTTGAATCATTGGTGTATTAAATCTGTGCAATAGTTTATTTAAACTGAATGTTCAAAAATAGCTACTAATTGGCAAAATGTTCCGATGTGAGTTGAGCCTCTGATTTATAACTAATTAATATCCATATATTTTTCTTACAAAATGTTAAATTAGAATGATAAAAAAATAGGCGTGGCATGATATTCGCTTTGTTGCTGAGGTGAATATTTGCCCATGACCGTTTTTTAAATTTTGATAATTAAAATTTAATTTATAAAACATGGGTTTATGTTTTAAGTTTTTGTTAGTGTTGTCTGAAAAATAAAACACTGACATTGAACATGGATGGCATGAGATCACCTTGCTTAAAAAAAAGATGTGTATAGGTATGAACTTGAATTCAAAAAAACTGAAGCTTGCTGCTTTATCCCTTGCGATGGGTTTTGGCTTTTCTGCCTATGCAAAGTCGCCTGCAGATCCAAACAAAGTATTAAATATCGCTTATGAAGCGCCTGATGATGGTTTTGATACGGTTAAAACCTATAATTTTTATAGTGGTAGTATTGCCCAAGCCATTTTTGAACCACTTTTAAAATACGATTATTTGGCGCGTCCCGCTCAATTGGTTCCAAACACAGCAGTGTCGATGCCAAAAATAGAACAAGAGGGCAAAGTCTATATCTTTAAAATTCAGCCCAAGATTTATTTTAGCGATGACGCGGCCTTCAAAGGCAAGCCGCGAGAGTTGGTGGCGCAGGATTATATTTATTCCATGATGCGGATTATGGATCCGAAAAACCGCTCACCGACTTATTCATTTATTGAAGGCAAAATTGTCGGTGGCGATGCTGCTGTTGCTCAAGCCAAGAAAACAGGACAGTTTAATTATGATGCCGCGATTTCTGGTTTAAAAGCCCTCGATAAATACACACTACAAATCACATTAACCCGTCCTGACTATAATTTCCCGTATATCTTGGCTTATGCCACATTTAGCGGAACAGCGCGGGAAGTGGTGGAGTTTTATGGGGACCGAATCGCGCAACATCCCGTGGGAACAGGGCCTTATCAACTGAGTAAATATGTACCGCGGAGTCGTATTGAACTGGTGGCCAACCCGAAATATCGTGGTTTTACTTGGAATTTTAAATCTACAGGTTCGAGTTGGGATAATCGTCTGGTCAAGGAGATGCAAGGCAAAAAAATGCCGCAAATCGGCAAAGTCAGCGTCAGTATTATTGAAGAAGAACAGTCTCGCTGGCTCGCGTTCAAATCGGGGCAACTCGACTTTGACAAACTGACTTCTAATGCGGTACCACAGGCTTTAAATGGCAAACAACTCAAACCTGAACTGGTCAAGCAAGGCATTCAACATTTTCCCAATAAAGACGCTGAAATCACCTATACCATGTTTAATATGCAAGACCCTACAGTGGGTGGTTTTGGGCTTGAAAAAGTTGCATTAAGACGTGCGATTAGTCTGGCTTATAACCAAGCAGAAGCCATTAAACAACTGTATAAAGGGCAGGCGGTGAAGTCGGAGATGTTGGTGCCTGAAGGGGTACAAGGCTTTAATCCCAACTACCGGAGTAGTGTGGCTTATAACCCGCTTTTGGCGAATAAATTACTGGATCGTTTCGGTTATAAGAAGGGAGCAGATGGTTACCGTCGGCTACCGAATGGTCAGCCTTTAACGCTCAAGTTTATGACTGAAAATAGTTCCAGTTCCGTGATTCAGTCTGAACTATGGAAGAAAAATTTAGATGCGATTGGTCTGCGTGCCGACTTTGTGGTGAGTAACTTTGCTGACAATTTAAAAGCAGCGATGCAATGTAAATATATGATTTGGGGCGGGGCTTGGATTGCGGACTATCCTGAAGGGGAAAACTTTGCTCAGCTGCTGTATGGGCCTAATTCGGCGCAGGGCAATCTCAGTTGCTATCAGTCCAAAGCCTATGATGCACTTTATACACAAGCAATGGCACTCCCACCGCCTCAGCGTTTGCCATTTTATGAAAAACTCAGTCGTCAAATTGAGGCCGATAACCCATGGATTATTCATAACAGTCGTATTCGAAATTGGTTGTTACATCCACAAGTTCAGGGTTTTAAAGCACATCCGATGATGAATACCAACTGGCAATATTTGGATATTCAGCCCATAAAAAAATAATTGAGATGTAGAACATAATGAGAGATCTAAATCAGACATTGAAACGATGGAGTTTGGGGATTTGGGCAGGCAGTATTCTGCTGAGTAGTTCAGTTTCCAGTTTTGCGCAAAGTCCTGCCGACCCGAAAAAAGTTTTACGTTATGTTTTTCCTGTGGCTGAAACAGGCTTTGATCCTGCGGGCGTGCATGACTTGTACTCAGCCCATGTCAATGGTTCGATTTTTGAAACTTTGTTTACCTATGATTATTTGGCCTCACCTGCGAAATTGGTGCCACGAACAGCTGCGGCTTTACCCGAGGTGAGTGCGGATGGATTGACCTACACCATTCGTTTGCAAAAGGGGATTTATTTTGCTGCTGACCCAGTGTTTAAAGGTAAAAAGCGTGAGCTGACCTCGACTGATTATGTGTATACCTTTAAGCGTTTACTGGATCCGAGTTTGCGTTCACCCAACAGTTGGTTACTTGATGGGCGAATCTTGGGGATGGAGGCTTTGTTGAAACAGGCGCAGAAAACGGGAAAATTTAATTACGACCAATCTGTCGCTGGTTTGCAAACACCAGACCGTTATACCTTGGTCATTCGCCTGACCAGCCCAGATCAGAACTTTCCAATGTTGCTTGCGCATCAGCCTGCAGGTGCAGTTACACGGGAAGTCATCGAAAAATATCGTGACAAAGCGGGTTTTGTGATGGGGCATCCAATAGGAACGGGGCCGTATATGCTCAGTCGTTGGACGCCGGGTTCGCGGATCATTTTAAAGGCCAATCCTGATTTCCGAAGTTTTGTTTGGAACTTTAAGGCCAGTACGCCTGAGGACCAAAAGATCGTCAAAGCCATGCAAGGCAAAAAAATGCCGCAAATTGGCGAGATTGATATTCAGGTGATGGAAGAAGGCCAGTCGCGATGGTTGTCCTTTATTAAAGATGAAGTGGATTTGTTTGCCTTAGATGGTGAGCTAACGGTTCAAGCCTTGCAAGATGGAAAACTAAAACCGGAATTGGTCAAGAAAGGCGTACAGCTGTCACGGATCACCGATCCTTCGATTGACTATCATTATTGGAATATGCAAAACCCAATAGTCGGCGGCTTAAGTAAAGATAAAATTGCCCTGCGCCGTGCCATGGCGATGGCATTTTCAGCCGATAACTACATCAATATTTTACAAAAAGGCGATTCGCAAAAACTGCAAGCACCGATTCCAAGTGGTGTGGTGGGCTATGATCCCAATTATCGAAGCAGTATTCCTTACTCAGTCAAAGCGGCAAATTTATTGTTAGATCGTTATCACTATAAAGTCGCTGCGGATGGTTGGCGTACTCAGCCGAATGGGAAACCTTTGGTGATTGAGATGACGCTTTCGGGCAATAATTTACGCAGTCAACAACAGGCCGAGTTTTGGAAGAAAACTTTAGACAGTATCAAAATCAGAATGACCACCAAGTCGATGCCTTTTGCTGAGGCTTTGAAATTAGAAAAACAATGTAAAACCATGTTTAAAGCATCAGCATGGATTGCAGACTACCCAGATGCAGATAACTTTATGCAGCTGTTTTATGGCAAAAACATCAAGATCACCAACAATGGCTGCGTCAAAATTCCTGAATATGACCGCCTATATGAACAAGCCCAAAAGATGACACCAAGCCCAGAGCGCGATGCAATCTACGCCAAAATGTCACGTCTGCTGGAAGTGTATATGCCTGTACAGGTGATTGGCGCGCGTTACCGTAATATCTTGGCACAACCGCGTGTAATTGGTTTTAAAAAGCATCCCATACTGCCCGCAGAGTGGATGTATATCGATATTGATTTGAAGAAATAGAAATTAAACAAAACTGGAGTCATGATGAAAAAGCAACATTTTAAATTCACTGCATTGTGCATGTTGGGCCTAGGGATGAGTCAGATGGCTTTGGCGGAAACAGCACAGCGCCAAACCTTGCCGAGCTTTCAAGCCAAAGACATCCCTGCAATGTGTAATGCCAAAATTGCGAATGTGAAAAAGCAACTTAAAACGTTTGAAAATAAGCCCCTTAAAAACGAAACGGCAGCAGCGCCTGTATTGGCTGAATGGGATCGTATTTTTGCATCATTTGAAGATTTTTACGGCCCGATTGGTCTGTATAGCAATGTTGACCCTGATGAAGCACTGCGTAAAGCGGCTGAAGACTGTGAAATTAAAATTAGCCAATTCCAAACCGATGTGTATCAGAATCCAAAGCTATATCAACAAATTAAGAAAATAAAAATTGCTGATCCGATTGAAGCCAAGTTCCGTGAAGATATTTTGGAGGGTTTTGAAAAAACAGGGATACAGCTTTCAGCGGATAAACAAGCACGCTTAAAAGCGATTTTTGATGAACTGGCAAAAATTGAACAAGAGTATGCGCGTAATGTCCGTGATAATCCTGAAAAACTTGAATTTAGCCCTGATGAGCTAAAAGGCCTGTCACAAAGTTATATCGACGGCTTAAAGAAAAATGACAAAGGTAATTATCTACTCGGCTTTGAGTATCCAGATTATCGTCCTTTTATGGAGTTGGCAGATAACGATGATGCACGTAAGCGTTATCAAATTGCATTTACCCGACGTGGTGGCGAGAAAAATCTGGCGCTGTTGAAGCAAGCCATGGACTTACGTTATGAGTTAGCACAACTGTTTGGCAAGTCCAGTTATGCGGAGTGGGTACTACAAAGTCGGATGGCGAAAACCCCTGAAACCGTGAATAAATTCTTGGCAGAGGTACATGCTACCGTGGCGCCCCTAGAGAAAAAGGAAGTTCAAACTCTACGTGAGTTTAAAGCGCAAAGTTTAAATATTCCTGTTGAGCAAGCCAGTATTGAGCGCTGGAGCGAAGCATATTGGAGTGAAAAGTTACGCAAAGCCAAGTATCAGGTCGATCAAGAACAGCTACGTCAATACTTCCCAACGCAAGCCTCTCAAGACTGGCTATTTGCCATTTCTGAAAACCTGTATGGCATCAAGTTTAAGCCTGCCAAAGTCGAGGTTTGGCAAGATGAAGTGGAATATTACGATGTGACCGATGCCAAAACTGGGCAACTGCTCGGCGGCTTATATATGGATAAATTTCCACGTAAAGGTAAATATGGACATGCTGCTGTGTGGGGTGTTTATGGCGGGAGTAACTTAACTGGGCGCAAACCGATTTCAGCACTGGTGACTAACTTTAACCGCAATGGTTTAAATAGTGATGAGTTAGAAACTTTTGTACATGAGTTTGGTCATGCGTTGCATGGCATTTTATCCAACACACGCTTTTCATCTCAGTCAGGAACTTCGGTTGAACGGGACTTTGTCGAAGCGCCGTCACAAATGTATGAAGAATGGGCGCGACGTAAAGAGACTTTGTCCAAGGTGGCAGACTACTGCAAACCTGACTGCCCACGCGTGGATGATGCGCTGATTGCCAAACTCAATGCCGTGCATAGTTATGGGCGTGGTTTGCATTATGCTCGTCAGACGTTGTATGCGCAGTATGACATGGCGCTACATGGCAGTGATGCACGAGAGGTTCAGCCCTTAAAGGTTTGGGAAAAAATGGAAGGCGAAACGGCCTTGGGTTATGTTCCAACCACCGAGTTTCCGGGGCAGTTTGGTCACATCATGGGCGGTTATCAAGTAGGGTATTACGGTTATATGTGGTCAGAAGTGATGGCGTTGGACATGCTTTCAGCCTTTGGTGATAACTTAAATAACCCTGAAGTGGGACAGCACTATCGTCAAACGATTTTGTCCCAAGGTGGTCAAAAACCTGCCAAAGCATTGGTCAAAGACTTTTTGGGTCGTGAGCCTGATAACAAAGCCTTTTTCGATGAAATTACCGGTCAACGGGTGAAATAAGGGGCATTTTTATGCTGGCATATATTATTCGTCGAATTTGGCAAATGATCCCGACCATGCTTGGGGTGGTGTTGCTGATTTTTTTCTTGTTTAACTGGGTCGGTGGCGACCCTGCCTATATTTTAGCAGGGAAAATGTCGAACCCTGAACAGATTGAAAATATCCGACAGCAGCTTGGGGTCGATCAGCCCTATTATGTGCAATTGTGGATTTTCATTAAGCAGATTTTGACTTTTGATTATGGGCTGAGTTGGAGTACAGGGGAGTCAGTATCGCAAATCATCATGACACGACTTGGGCCTTCACTGACTTTGCTCATTCCACTGACGATCTTACAAACCATTATTTCTATTATTTTGGCTTTGGCGGTGGCAGCGGTGCGTGGCAGTTTAACAGATCGTATGGTGATGATGCTGTGTACGATTGGCATGTCGATCAGTATCTTGGTGTATATCATTGTTTTTCAGTATGTCTTTGCCTATCAGCTGAGCTGGTTTCCAGTACAAGGCTGGAGCGATAGCTTTAGTGAGAACCTGCTTAAGTATGCTTTATTGCCTATTCTGATCATGTTGGTGGTCAGTATTGCCCCGACTTTAAGGTTGTATCGTAGTTTTGTTTTGGATGAAGTCAATCAAGACTATGTTCGTACTGCACGTGCCAAAGGGATTGGCGAACGGCGCATTTTAGGTGTGCATGTGCTACGTAATGCCTCGATTCCAATTATTACAGACGTGATGGCAAGTTTACCTGCTTTGCTGATTGGTGCATTTTTGATTGAGCGTTTCTTTGGTATTCCGGGCATTGGTCGTGAAGTGATTATTGCAGTAGAGCGTAGTGATTTTCCTGTGATTAAAGCCATTACTGTGTACGTTGCTTTCGCAACGATGTTTTTCAACTTGATTGCCGATTTGATTTATAAATGGGTCGATCCACGTGTACAGTTGAAGTAGGTGAATTATGCTCAGTGTTCTCACTAAAAGAAAACCAGATACTGCTGAACCTACAACAGCATCTACAGGGCTATGGCAACTCGCCATGCGCCGTTTAAAACGCGATCGAATCGCGATGTTTTCTCTCCTAATCGTACTGTTTTATTTGGTGCTGTTAATTTTGTCATCTACAGGATTGATTGCAAAAGACTGGAATAAAGAAGTCGCGGTGAGTTATGCACCGCCTACGTCTATCGGTGCAGCAGCGATACCTGCTACGCAAAGTGAAACACAAAAAGTCGAAGCGGCTGTGCCTGAAAACCCTGTTGATCCTTTAAAAGATGTCATTCGTGAGCTCAATGCAGAAATTGCTGCTGAACAGGGTGTGGGGGGGGCAATTGATTACTATGGGGTTGTTGATCCTTTAGCCGAAGATATGAAAGCGATTGACCAAGCGCTGGATGGTCATTTACTAGATCAACAAGCGGAACTCAAGCAAAGCCTGATTTTAGGTGCCGACAAATGGGGACAAAGTGTTTTACTGAAAACCATTAAAGGTGCAGAAACATCAATTATTGTTGGCTTAGTCGCAGCTTTTCTTGCTGTGGTGATTGGTACCGTTCTAGGTGCAATTTCGGGCTACTTTGGTGGCTGGATCGATGATGTCTTGAACTGGTTTTATAACATTTTCACTTCGATTCCTTATTTGCTCTTGGTTTTAGCGATTGCCGCAGTACTACAACAAAAAGGCATTTTATCGATTGTTTTGATTTTGGGTTTAACGGGGTGGACGGGGGTATATCGTTTAATTCGTGCCGAATATATGAAGCATACTTCGCGGGAATATGTGCTGGCGGCAAAAGCGATTGGAGTGAGTCATGGCCGACGTATCTTTGTGCATATATTTCCCAATGTTAGTCATATCGCACTGGTTCAAATGTCAATATTGGTGGTGGCCTTTATTAAGTCAGAAGTGATTTTGAGCTTCCTTGGTTTTGGTGTCCCTGTCGGTGTGGTGTCATGGGGCAGTATGTTGAATGAAGCGCAAAGTGAACTGATTTTAGGCAAGTGGTGGCAGTTAGCGGTCGCTTCGGTAGCAATGGCGGTTCTGGTCACTGCATTTTCAATGTTTACCGATGCACTGCGAGATGCATTAGACCCGAAACTGAAATAGGAGCATGAGAATGTCTGAACTTAATCATATGACAGCGCCAGCCTTACTTCAGGTGGAAAACTTGCGTGTCAGCTTTAAAAATGAAGAAAAGCAGTACATTGAAACGGTCAAAGGCATCAGTTTTAGTATTCCAGTGAATACCACAGTGGCCTTGGTTGGGGAGTCAGGCAGTGGGAAGTCGGTCACATCGCTAGCGACTATGGGACTACTATCTCCTGAAAGCAGTCAAATTGCTTCGGACAGTAAAATTTTGTTTGAGGGGCAAAACCTACTCGATTTACCACGCCGTGAAATGCGGAAAAAGTGTGGTAAAGATATTGCCATGATTTTTCAGGAACCGATGTCATCCTTAAATCCTGTGTTTACGGTAGGTTCACAAATTGCAGAAATTTTGCAGTTACATTTGGGCATGAGTCGTAAGCAGGCGCGTGCACGTGCTTTGGAACTCTTGATAGAAGTTGGGATTCCATCTCCTGAAACCAAGATTGATGCTTATCCGGGGCAATTGTCGGGTGGGCAGCAGCAGCGCGTCATGATTGCTATGGCAATTGCGTGTAAACCCAAACTATTGATTGCCGATGAACCGACGACGGCGCTGGATGTCACTATTCAAAAGCAAATTTTAGATTTGCTGGAGTCTTTGCGGAAGAAGCATCAAATGTCGATGTTGTTTATTACCCATGATTTGGCTTTGGTCGGGGAAATTGCTGATCAGGTAATCGTGATGCGAGATGGTCAAATTCGTGAACAAGGCTGGGTTAAAGATATGCTTGAACGCCCTCAAGATGTCTATACCAAAGCGTTGTTGCACTGCCGTCCGCAACTGTCCAAACGTCCCCTGCGTTTGCCCATGATCAGTGATTTCATGCAGCAAAAGGGCGATGACTATATTGAAACGCATACCATCGATGTCGAGTCACTTCAACAAAGATCTCGCGGCTTAACTGGCCAAGAAGCGGTTATTTTAGATGTGCGTGATCTTAAAAAGTCATTTTATAGTCGTAAAGGATTATTCGGCAAAGAGGAGTTTCAAGCGGTCAAAGGCGTGAGTTTCCAACTGGCAAAAGGCAAGACTTTGGGCTTGGTGGGTGAGTCTGGTTCGGGGAAAACGACCATCGGATTATTGCTGATGCGCTTACAGGAAGCGACAGGAGGAAAAGCGCTGTTTGAAGGTCAAGATATTTTAGCCATGTCAGAAAAAGAGTTTGCTCGGTATCAACGTAAGATTCAAATCATTTTCCAAAATCCCTATGCATCACTGAATCCACGTTTTACCGTCGGGCAGATTTTAATGGAGCCGATGCAAGTGCATCGTATCGGCGCGAATGATATTGAACGCAAACAAATGGCGTTGGATCTGTTGGAGCGCGTGAGCTTACCTGCACAGGCTTTTTATCGTTATCCGCATGAGTTTTCTGGTGGGCAACGTCAACGTATTGCGATTGCGCGCTGCCTAACCTTAAAACCTGAGGTTTTGATTTGTGATGAGTCGGTATCAGCATTGGATGTTTCGGTACAAGCCCAAGTACTGAATTTGCTGCAAGACTTACAGGATGAATTTGGACTGAGTTATATCTTTATTTCACATGATTTATCAGTGGTGAAATATATTTCAGATCAAATTATGGTGATGAATCATGGTGATTTGGTGGAAATAGCCAATTCAGATGATTTGTACCAGTCGCCACAGCACGAATATACCAAACGTTTACTCAGTGCTATTCCGCAAAGTGTGGCATGAATGGGCTGCTGTTGGCGGGGGAATAAAAACGCTCAATAAGTTGGGCGTTTTTTATGAGGAGCTTGCAGTTTTTTCTGATCTAGAACAGAAAGAGGGCTTATTGTGCAGTGTAAACGCATATAAAAAGAGCCACTCGAAAGTGGCTCAAATTTTGACTTTAAAAATTAAAACTTCTTAAAGCCTTTATTTCCAAAAGGTTTACGTGGCGCATTTTCATCACGCGCGTCGCGTTGACCATAGGTGCCTTTGTTGCCAAAGTTCTCTGGACGGCTGTCACGTTGTGCATAGCCTGAGTTTTGGCGTGGTTCACGTTGACCATAACCTGTTTGTGCATTGTCCTGACGACGTTGGCTATGACCATTTGGATTTTCACGACGTTCACGGTTGAAAGCTGGCTTCGCTTGTTGTTGGCCTTCATCTTCATTGTCACGGCGCTGTTGACGTAAGAAACCACCACGACGTGCAGCCATTGGTTTTTCTTGCATACGTTCAGTACGACGTTTTGCCATGCCGTACAAACCTGTGCCTTGACGTGGTTTTAACTCAACCGCTTTGGTTAAGTTGTCGATGTCGTTTTTGTCCAGCTCCATCCAACGGCCCGTACGTAGTTCTCGCGGTAAAATAACTGTGCCATAACGTGTACGGAGTAGACGGCTGACTTTTAAACCTTGCGATTCAAAAATACGACGTACTTCGCGGTTACGACCTTCTTTTACCACCACTTGGAACCAACGGTTAATCCCTTCACCGCCAATTTCAGAGAATGATTCGAACTTAGCAGGGCCATCATCCAACACCACGCCTTTGAGCATGTTGTTTTTAATTTGTGGGGTTACTTCACCCATAACACGCACAGCATATTCACGTTCGATTTCATTCGATGGGTGCATCAGGCGATTCGCCAACTCACCATCGTTTGTAAATAGTAGTAAACCTGTTGAGTTAATATCCAGACGACCGACCATTACCCAACGATCATTCGCGATTGCAGGCAATTGCTCAAATACAGTTGGACGTGACTCAGGATCACTACGTGAACAAATTTCGCCTTCTGGTTTATAGTAAATCAGAACACGACGACGAATTTCATCTTCAATTTGGAACGATACTTTACGACCATCGATGCGAAGCTCATCACCTGGTTCAATACGTTCGCCTACTTGGGCAACTTGGCCGTTGACACTCACACGACCAGCGGCAATGACTTCTTCCATATAACGGCGAGAACCCAAACCAACTCGTGCGAGTACCTTTTGCAACTTTTCACTCATGACAGCATAACCTTAGAAATTATCATCAACAGTTCACCTATTTACGACTTCGGTGCATTCGCATCGAGCGCCATAAAAGCTTCCTTGGCATCCTGCAGGGGAGGCAACTGACCTAAAGAATTTAGGCCAAATGCATTTAAAAATTGGGGCGTCGTAACTAACAACGCAGGTCTTCCTGGGAGTTCACGAAAACCAGATTCTTTAATCCAGTTCCAATCAAATAACGTGCGTAACAGTTGACTGTTATTTGAGACTCCTCGAATTTGTTCTATATCTGCTCGTGTGACGGGTTGATGATAAGCAACCACGGCCAACATTTCGAGTAGCGATGGCGAGAGGGGAGTTGGTCGCTCTGGCCACGTTTGCGCAACGATTTGACGGTATTTTGCTCGAACCTGAAAACGAAAACCTTGAGCAGTTTCAATCAGTTCGATCGAACGACCATGCTGTAGCATGGCAAGTTGTTGTAAAAACTGGCGTAAATCTTGTTTGCTATATTGATTTTGGAACGATTCTTTCAATCGCGCAAGTGAAACAGGTGCATCACTGGCAAAAATAATCGCTTCTAACTGCATCAGTACTTCATGTAAGTTGTCTTCATTCGTTACAGGAGCGGTTTGTTCTAACATTATTTTTTGACTCCTTGTATCGAAAGCGGTGCTTCAACACCTGAACTCACAATTTGAATACGTTGCTGGCGGGTTAACTCTAAAATGGCCATAAACGTCACGACCATGCCCATACGTCCTTGAATGGGACGCAGCAAAGATTCAAAAACTAAAACTTCACCTGAAGCGACTTTGCTTTCAATAAAAGCCATACGCTCTTCAAGTAAAACTGGTTCTTGTGCAATTTGATGGGTGATCGGCTCAGGTCGGTTAAACACGCAGAACAGTGCATCACGCAGCTGTTGTACATCATGACCATCATTATTATCCAGAGTTTGGCCTAAGCTGACATTGGTTGAGAAGGTGTCTCGCTCTAATATAGGCATCTGCCCCAAGCGTTCAGCCGCTTGTTTAATACGGAGATAAGTTTCTAAACGGTCAATCAGCTCTTGTTTTGGGTCTTTTTCAATTTGGATTGCATTCGGTGCTTTTGGCAACAGCAAACGTGACTTTAAATCAGCCAAGAGCGCGGCCATCACCATATAGTCTGCTGTCAGCTCAATGTTAAGCGACTTCATGGCATCCATATAAGACAGGTATTGCGCTGCAATCGGAGCAATATCTAACTGTAATAAGTCGAAGCCATTTTTTTGAATCAGGTAAATCAGAAAGTCGAGTGGTCCTTCAAAATGCTCTAAAAGAATTTCAAATGCAGCTGGAGGAATATATAAATCCTCGGGGATGGAGTCATGCCACTCATCCATAACACGGATTTGTGGAAGATCTTCCATGGCATTATGGACGGATTGATTCATTACAGTTATTGGCCACGCGAATTTTCAAAGGCATGATTATGTTTTTTCGAATCAGTACTTAAGGAGAAAAAGTAGAGGCGATTTAAAAAATACATAATTTTAATAGGGCTTAGTGTAAAACAAATTGCGGCGTGAATACATGATTTCACCGACCAAATAACAAAAAAAGCTGTAAATAAATAGAGAGTATTTATTTGTGTGATGCTTTTTATGCGCTGATGTCGTGGCTAAATCTGCAGAAATGGGTTGGGTTTAAGAGAACATGATGTACTTAGGGCTTAGTCCTGTGGTTTGAAAAATAATCGATTTGCTGCAGATAGGTAGATGGGCGATACAGATTTATTGAGATTAGAATAGTGAGGGCAACGCTTTTATTTGATAGATGGTTTGAATGAGTGAAGAGAGTAGCTGAAGCTCAAGTTAATGTCAGTTGACGCCAAAGAAAAGATTTACTCAGGTGCTTGTAGCGCAAATTCAATGATGCGCTGACAGCTGTCTTGTAGGCAGAGATTTTTGGGTTCGAGGAATTTGAAATATTGTTGGATGGTCGAGATCGGGAGGAAATAGCTGTACAGATTCTCTTCCCGCATAATGCAGTTGATTGAACTCGGGCTTTGCACCAAAGTCTCGGACTCAAGCGTCCAAGGACGCTGCACATATAAATTATGTTGCTCGGGAAATTGATTCAGATTGAGCAAAACCGTAAACAGGGTCATGTTGATCTATTGAGAATGTGAGATTCAGTTTCCCTAGCGAATAGATGCAGCGCATCACTCAAATGCGCTGACATCGCCAAGCCCACGGCGAATCACTTCAGGGTGATCACCTGATAAATCGACAATACTGGTGGTGCTTAATGTGCCCAGCCCGCTGTCGATAAACACATCAATTCGTTTTGACAGTTGCATTTCAATGTCATAGGGATCATCCAGCGGTTCTTCTTGATTCGGCAGGATTAATGTACTGGTTAGTAGCGGCTCGCCTAACTCTTTGAGTAACATTTGGCACACTGGGTTACTTGGAATACGTAAACCAATAGTTTTTTTCTTCGGATGCATCAAGCGTTTAGGCACTTCACTGGTTGCAGGCAAAATGAACGTGGTCACGGCTGGTGTATTGTTTTTCAGTAAACGATACATAGCATTGTCCACTTTGGCATAAGTGGCAATATCGGACAAATCTGCACAAATGATGGCATATTGATGTTTGGCCCCAAGGCCGCGAATTTGAGCAATCCGCTCCATGGCATTTTTATTCCCAATCTGGCAGCCAATGGCATAAGCGGCATCGGTCGGGTATACCACCACATCGCCTGCACGAATCCGTTCTACTGCTTGGCTGATTGAGCGTGCTTGAGGGTTATCAGGATGGACTCTTAAATGAAGCATCGTTTTTATCTCCTGATGGTTTTTTCAACATTATCGCGCTTTATCTCGGTGATGTTCAATGACCAAAATGTGAATCGTGCTAAATTTAGTCGAGCATTTCTCTTTGAAATTCATTGCTCTGTAATGTTTTGCCAGCACGAGTACATAGGCAAATACAGTCAATGAAGTGTTTCGCATCGCGCGGTAATTGGGCTTGGCCTGAAAAATAAGCCTGAACTTGAGCGAAAACATGGTCTTTGAAGCGGTTGCCGTCACTCCCGTCACCAGTCAGATTGTCCAAGGAAACACGGAACTTTCGACCAAAAGCTGTAGCAAATAACCATTCAATGGCTTGCGGTTTAATTTCAACCTGTTCAAATAAAGCTTGTTGTTCCGCTGTTCGACCATCAGGAGCGTACCAATAGCCTAAGTCGGGGAGTAGGCGACGTTGTTCACCGGCAATGCTCCAATGGCTGATTTCATGTAAGGCACTATTAAAAAAACCATGGGCAAATTGGATACGCGCAGGGGTGCTGTCTGTAGCGGGAAAATATTCAGGTTCAAAGTCACCTTTAACCAAGTTGACATTCAGGTGGGAAAACCAACGATTAAAGTGTAAGATGAGCCAATCAACTTGTTCTGCTTCTGTACACAAATTCTCCCACGTCGAGAGTTGCACTTGGCGGTTTGAAATGTCAGAATCGACAGTTGAAATTGTGCTCACAAGTGATGAAATACTCACTTCTGTTTGCGGCTGCAACAGATGCATGACTTAAGTTACCCAAATGGTCTGTCTAAATAAGTACAAAATTGTATCTTAATCTTTGACAGAGTACTGATGAATTTGTAGAATTGCCGCCTTAATTATGTCAGCAAATACCTTTCCGGCACAGATTGAGCCGTTTAAATGGGCCGAACAAGGCTTTACATGGTCAGGAACACTGCCATTGTCTCGCTTTGCTCGTATAGCCCGTGAAGCTGTTGGATCAATTGATGATCAATTGATTAACATAGACTGTAAGCTATCAATGGATGCGTATCATCGTATTGTATGGCTAGATGGTCACGTTGAAACGAACGTTCCAATGGAATGCCAGCGCTGTTTAGGCACGGTAAACATTGAACTCGTTTCAGATTTTCATCTAGCTCTAGTGGATGATGAGTCACTGATAGAGCGCTTGGATGAGGATGCTGATTTCATCGTCTTAGGTGAAAGTGAAGCAACGACGAAAGGTAGCTATGATGCGCCTGCGACGGCTGATTTACTGTCTCTGATAGAAGATGAATTGTTATTGTTGATGCCTTTGTCCGCTAAGCATGATGCTTGTGAACATAAGCACCAACCTGCCGTTGAAGAACTTGTTGAAGAAAAGCGGGATAATCCGTTTGATGTTTTGGCAAGTTTGAAGGGTAAACTTAACTAATTTTTGTGTTATACTCTTCCGTATAAGACAACTGAATTTGTTCTGATCCATATTTTTCGATTTGTAAGGAGCCATCATGGCCGTTCAGCAAAACCGTAAAAGTCGCTCTCGCCGTGACATGCGCCGTTCACATGACGCTTTAACCGAGAATGCATTAACTGTAGACCAAGCTACTGGCGAGATTCACCGTCGTCACCATGTATCTAAAGATGGTATCTACCGTGGTCGTCAATTATTCGCTAAAGCATCTGCTGAATAATTGTCGAAGCATTAAGCTTAAAGCTTAGTCGAAAAAAGGGGAGCGTAAAGCTCCCTTTTTTTGTTGTCGAATTTTTATCGCTGCTGTTTTTGTTGTATTTGGCAATTACATCGACCTAAATTAAGTGTTAAATTTTCGCTCCATAAACGAGAGCAAAGACAAGAAAGGACTTTTTTATGTCTGCGAAACAACTTGATCAAGTCGCTCAGGCAACAAAAACAGCTTTTGTATTTCCCGGTCAGGGTTCACAAAAGGTTGGCATGTTGGCTGAATTGGCAGAACAATTTGCCAGTGTTGAAGCAACATTTGCAGAAGCCTCTAAAGCGGTTGGATTCGATTTGTGGCACATTGCACAATCTGGTGAAGGTTTAGACCAAACTGAATTTACCCAACCGGTATTGTTAACTGCCAGCATTGCTTTGTGGCGTGTATGGTTAGAACTTGGTGGTGTTGCACCAAAGTATTTGGCGGGACACTCACTTGGTGAATACAGTGCGTTGGTTGCAGCAGGAAGCCTAAGCTTAGGCGATGCAGTCAAGCTGGTAAACTTGCGTGGCAAGTTAATGCAAAGTGCTGTACCGCAAGGAAAGGGCGCAATGGCGGCCATCTTAGGTTTGGACGATGCGCAAGTTGTTGCTTTATGCCAACAGGTTTCGAGTCAGGCTGAGGGTTCGGTTGAAGCGGCTAACTACAATGCTCAAGGTCAAGTGGTCATTGCGGGTGAAAAAGCAGCGGTTGAAGCAGTCATGGCTTTAGCCAAAGAAAACAGCGGCAAAGCGATTGCACTCCCAGTTTCTGTTCCATCGCATTGTTCATTGATGAAGCCTGCTGCAGAACAGTTCGCAGAAGCTTTGGAACAAACTGCCATTGAGCTGCCTAGCATACCTGTAATACAAAATGTGGGCGCGGAAATTGCTACAGATGTAGCACAAGTCCGCCAAGCACTTACAGCTCAGTTATATGAGTCTGTACAGTGGACCAAAACCATGCAGTTTATTCAGGATCAAGGAATCCAATATGTTGCAGAGTGTGGTCCAGGCAATGTTTTGGCAAACTTGGCAAAACGTCTACCTAATATTGAAAAAGCATTTCCACTCGATAGTAAATCACGCTTGGAAGATGCACTAAATGCCATTTTAGTGGCTGAAGGAAAAATTGCATGACACAGGAACGCAAAATTGCACTCGTGACAGGTGCAAGTCGAGGGATTGGTGCTGCCATCGCTCAGCAACTTATTCAAGACGGTTATTTTGTTGTGGGTACTGCGACATCTGAGTCAGGTGCAGAAAAACTTGCTGCAAGCTTCGGTGAACACGGTGCAGGTAAAGTGCTCGATGTTCGTGATGGTGCTGCCATTGATGCGCTTGTAACTGACATTGAACAAAACTATGGCCCTGTGTTGGTTTTGGTGAACAATGCTGGGATTACCAAAGATAATTTGTTACTTCGTATGTCAGAAGATGACTGGGATGACATTTTAAATATCCATTTAAAAGCAGTTTACCGTTTGTCGAAACGCGTTTTAAAAGGTATGACCAAAGCGCGTTTTGGACGAATTATTAATATTAGTTCTGTGGTTGCGCATTTTGCCAACCCAGGTCAGGCCAACTATTCAGCAGCGAAAGCTGGTATTGAAGCATTTAGCCGTAGCCTTGCAAAAGAAATGGGCAGCCGCCAAATCACTGTAAACTCAGTGGCGCCTGGTTTTATTGCAACAGAAATGACTGAGCAATTAAGCGAAGACATCCGTAAAAAAATGAGCGATCAAGTGGCCTTGAACCGTTTAGGTGATCCACAAGATATTGCAAATGCGGTGAGCTTCTTGGCATCAGACAAAGCAAATTACATTACTGGTACGGTAATGCATGTAAATGGTGGTCTATACATGAGCTAATTGGCTGATGGATAAACTTTCAAAATTTTAAAGATTCAATTAAACTAACGGCATTAAAAACGCCACAAGCAATGAGGAGAATTCCTGTGAGCGATATCGAACAACGCATCAAGCAAGCAGTTGCAGAACAACTTGGTCTTAAGGCTGAAGAAATCAAAAACGAAGCATCTTTCATGGATGACTTAGGTGCTGACTCTTTAGACCTTGTTGAGCTTGTTATGTCTTTCGAAAACGACTTTGACATCACAATCCCAGATGAAGATTCTAACGAAATCACAACTGTACAATCTGCGATTGACTATGTTTCTAAGAAACTAGGTTAATACATATTGTTTCAGCTTTGCTGAATGAAAAAGCCACCCACTTGGGTGGCTTTTTTATGCCTTTCAAAAAACGCAAAGCGCCTAACCCACCTTTAAAATCTTTTATTTACTCGGGTAACTTACAAAGTTTTACTTTAAGAGGACTATTCGCTACCAAATCTGTTGTCTTTTTTGGGTATAAAAAAGGGTGTCTCATTTTTGAGCATTCAATATAACAACACTGATATAACAAGATGGAGCATACACATGGGTCTTTTTGATTTTGTTAAAGGCATTGGTAAGAAAAACACAGCCGCAGCCGCAGCCGAGCCTCAAGCCGCACCAAGCACACCAGCAGAGCCATCGGCTCAAGAAATTGCCAACAAGTTATTGGGTCATATCAAAGCATTGGGCTTACCTGTGACGGGACTTTCAGTCAGCTATAACTCCACCACGGATTTGGCGACCGTGAAAGGGCAAGTTCAGACTCAAGCCGATAAAGAAAAGATTGTTTTAGCCGTCGGTAATATTGACCATGTGGCACAAGTCGATGATCAACTCACTGTGGCTAGCCCTGAACCTGAAAGTAAGTTCTACACAGTTAAATCGGGGGATAACTTATCGAAAATTTCCAAAGCATTTTATGGCGATGCCAACCAGTATAATAAAATTTTTGAGGCCAATCGTCCGTTGTTGAAAGATGCAGATGATATTTTCCCAGGCCAAGTGCTGCGTATTCCTGCTTAAATTAAAAGGCTAAAAAAGGCGCATGAAGCGCCTTTTTTATTTGAGAGTGGAATGTTGATTGAGTGCTTAGCGACTTGCTTTCACAACAGCATGCTGATTAAGCATACCTAAGGTAATTTTTTTTACCTCATCTCGACTTTGTTGAATGTGAGCACTGATCTTTTCAACGGCAAGCTCCATCTGTTGCTGTGCTATATAATTCAAAATGGCTTGATGTTCCGCATAGGTGGCTTCAATTCGATCCATTTTTGAAAAATCGAGGCGCCGAATAATGCGAATTTTTTCACTGACCTCTTGATGAATTTTGATCATTTCTTGGTTGCCAATGGCCCGAACCAATGCACAGTGAAAATCTTCATCAATTTTCGCCATGGCTTTTAAGCTTGACAGATACTGCTCAGGTGCAACCATCCAAATTTTGTGTAGGTGTTTGATTTCCTTCGACGGCTGAGATGCACTGCTGCATAACTTTCGAATTGCATACTGCTCAATCATGATGCGTAGCTCATACAGCTCATCGTAGTATTGCAAGTTCAATGGACGGACAGTCCAGCCACTACGAAATGCTACCTCTACATAGCCTTCTTGTTGCAGACGATATAGCGCTTGTCGTGTAGGCGTACGACTGACCTGATAGTTCAAGGCGATTTCGGATTCGGTAAAACGTTCACCCGGCATCAATTTGAAATCAAAAATATCGTTTTTTATTTGCTGGTAAACCAGTTCAGACAAATTGTCTGAACTTGAACCTGCACGTGTCATATTCGGCATGCGTTATTCCATATAAACCAAAGGCTCACCGCTATGAACGGTTTGTCCAGCCCGACAAATAATGGCTTTGACAGTACCATCATCCGCAGCGTACACCGGTAATTCCATTTTCATGGCTTCAATAATAGCAATGGTTTCACCTTTTTTCACAATCTGACCTTGTTCCACTAATATTTTCCAAATATTACCGGTCATCGAAGCATGTAGTGCTGCATAGGCGCTGTAGTCAGTCTCATCAGGTACTTCTGCAATCAGATGCTCTTGATGATCAGCGCTTTCTTTCCATAAGCCCACTTCAGCACTAAAAGCGTGTTGTTGCTGTGCTCTAAACTCGGCAATGCTGTCTTTTTCATTTTCAAGCAGTTGTAAATACGCGGCATAGTCAAATTCAGTGTCTTCAATTTGAATTTGTGCTTGACCATTTTCAAAGTCGGCACGCCATTGCTCTAACTCTGACTCAGATACGGGGAAGTATTTGATTTGATCAAAGAAGTTTAGAAACCATTGTTTGTCGCCAAACTGTTTGTTCTTTTTAAACTTATTCCAAATGGGTAGAGTGCGTCCGACCAGTTGGTAGCCGCCTGGAGAGTCCATACCGTAGATACACATATACATGCCGCCAATGCCTACGGTACCTTCAGCGGTAAAAGTACGTGCAGGGTTGTATTTTGAACTTAATAGGCGGTGGCGTGGGTCAATCGGTACTGCACATGGGGCGGTGAGATAAACATCACCAAGGCCTAAAATGAGGTAGTTAGCATTGAAAATAATCTCTTTGACTTGCTCACGACTGTCTAAGCCATTGATGCGTTGAATAAAATCGACATTGTTCGGTAGCCACGGTGCTTTGGCACAGACACTTTCTTGATAGCGTTCAACAGCACCTAAAGTTGCACTGTCTTCAAATGCCATGGGTAGATGAATGATCCGTGACGGAATCTTGATTTGGCTTAAATCCCCCATTTGCTGTTCAAGCTTGAGTAGAAATGCGATCAATTGATGCTGTGGAAGCGTGAGTCCATCGTATTTGATTTGCAGCGAGCGGACGCCGGGGGACAGTTCCAATATGCCTTTAATATTAGCCGCGCGGATCAGCTGCATCAGTTGGTGAACGCGTAAGCGTAGCGCCAAGTCTAAAACATTGTCACCGTACTCCAGTAAGATATAGCTGTCACCCGCTTGGCGGTATACCGTGCGTGGAGATACATCAGTTGCCTCTAAGCTGGCAAGAATTGCGGATGTTGGAATATCACCGCTTGGGGGCTCAGAATTAAGTGCTGCGTGGGCAAAGTTTTCGATCCGTTCAATTTGTTGTTGTTCTAAGGCATTGGCTTGTTCAACAGTTAAAGGATAAAAGCTGATTTTATCATCGGCTTTAAGCTGACCCACTTTCCAAAGTTCAGCTTTGGCAATAGTTACAGGGCAAACGAAGCCCCCCAGGCTTGGCCCATCTTTGGCGAGAATGACAGGAAAGTCGCCTGTGAAGTTAATTGCACCAATGGCATATTCACAGTCATGGACATTCGATGGGTGAAGTCCTGCCTCACCGCCATTTTCACGTGCCCAGCTTGGTGTTGGCCCTGACAGTCGGATGCCTAGACGGTTGGAGTTAAAGTGTACGGTCCATTCAGATGCAAAAAACTCTTCAATATATTCGGGTTTAAAGAAGTCAGGTGCACCATGTGGTCCATACAGCACCCCAATTTTCCACTCTTTGCCATAGCTTGGAATCAGTGCAGGAGATAGAGCTTGTGGTTCTTGCGTGGCTAAAGGTGTATCGCTATTTGGATGGGTTGTGTTGACGAGTTTGATCATGTCACCTGCACGAAGTACACGTCCTGCATGCCCGCCAAAGTTACCTAAAGCAAAAGTTGAACGACTGCCCAAATATAGGGGGACATCGAGCCCATGACGCACTGCTAAATAGCTACGACAACCAGACTCGACCTGTCCTAAGCTGAGTACTTGACCTGCGCAAATGTGAATCGGTTGCCAAAAGTCCACGGGCTTATCATCGAGTTGCGCAGGGCATGGCGCACCTGTCAGTGCAATCACACTGTCTTGGTGAAACTTGAGACTTGGGCCTTGCAGAGTGAACTCGAAGCCTGCTGCGCTAGCATCATTCCCCACAATTTGATTGGCCAATTGAAAAGCATAGTCATCCATAGGACCCGAGGGTGGTACACCGATATCCCAATAACCAACACGTCCCGGAAAGTCTTGAATCGAGCTTTGTGTGCCAGCTTTGAGAACTTCAATCACATTCGGCACGTAGTCAAAGTCGTCTAGCAGGCGTGTCCAGATTTGCATTTGTGCAAAGCGTTCATCGGAAATTACGTTATGTGCATAGTCCAAGTTGGTGCTGATACCATTTAAACGAGTTTGAGAGAGCACACTTTTTAGTTGCTCAATGGCTTGTGCACGGGTGTCAGCATGTACGATGATTTTGGCAATCATCGGGTCAAAATATTGCGAAATTTCTGTTCCTGTTGAGACCCATGTATCAACACGACAATTGTCTGGAAATACAACTTCGGTCAGTACACCTGGGCTGGGTTGGAAGTTCTTAACTGGATCTTCTGCATAAATACGCACTTCAATCGCCGCACCTTGCGGTTGGATGTTGCTAAGCGCAGTCCAATCCAGTGCATCGCCCGCAGCGACTTTAAGCATGCATTCAATCAGGTCTAAACCCGTCACCATCTCAGTGACAGGATGTTCTACTTGTAGTCGGGTATTGACCTCAAGGAAGTAAAATTCATCACGTGCAGCATCATAAATAAATTCGACCGTACCTGCGCTGCGGTAATTGACCGATTTGCCTAGTTCAACTGCTGCTTGGTGTAGTTTTTGACGTGTGGCTTCGGGCAGATGAGCCGCAGGGGTTTCTTCCACTACCTTTTGGTTACGACGTTGCAATGAACAGTCGCGTTCGCCCAATGCAACCACTTGACCTTGACCATCACCAAAAATCTGAACTTCGACATGGCGTGCACGGTCAATAAATCGTTCTAAAAATACGCCCGAATCTTTAAAAAATTGTGCGCCTAAACGTTTGACGCTTTCATAAGCTTCAACTAAGGCTTGTTCGTTATCACAGCGGGTGAGACCAATACCACCGCCGCCTGCGGTGCTTTTCAGCATGATGGGGTAACCAATCTCTGTAGCCGCAGAAATTGCTTCATCTAAGCTGCCAAGTAGGCCTGTACCTGGTGTCATGGGCACTTGAGCTGCGGCGGCAAGCTCACGTGCACGGTGTTTCAGGCCAAACTCTAAAATTTGTGTCGCTGTTGGCCCCATAAAGGCAATATTATTTTTCTCACAAGCCTCTGCAAATTCAGCACTTTCTGATAAGAAGCCATAACCCGGGAAAATAGCTTCAGCCCCCGTTTTTTGAGCGGCTTGAATCAATTTTTCAATGCTTAAATAAGTGTCGGATGGTTTTAAGCCGTCTAGAGCAATGGCAATGTCCGCGTCTTTGACATGTTGTGCGTAACGATCACTGTCTGAATATACCGCTACACTGGTCATCCCCAGTTTTTTTAAAGTGCGAATTGCACGTACGGCAATTTCGCCACGGTTTGCAATCAATACAGTTTTAAACATTTTAAATTCCTAAATTTGACTAAGCTTGTTCTACTTTTGAATTGTTACGGTGCTGGATATAGGTACGCCAACCACCAAAATGACTGATGTTTTCGGCATCGTTCAAGCCATAAGGTTCACAAATGAAACCTTTCACCCATCGACCGTCTGCCAGTTCGACATTGCCCATGCCTAGTGGTGTCGGAATCTCTGCGACAAACTCTCCAAAGCGAGCGGTGGGTACATCCCACAGTTCAACAATGATCTGTTGACCGTGTTCATCGACTCGGGCTAGACCGGGTTTAGGCGGGATCGTGCCATTCAGTGCAAACAGGGCATAGTGCTCAGCGGTATGCGTGGTTTCCACAAGCACAGCATCACGTGTGAGCAATTGGAAGTTCAACGGCATTCCAGTCAGGTGTGCGCCAACCACCGCAACACGGATATGATGTGGAGAGACTGTGTTCTGTAGCTTTGGAATAGATGCATATCGGTCTAAAGCCCCCAGCTTTAAGTTCAAATGCGTCTGCCAAATTTTCCCAAATTCAATCAGGGCTTGGTCATACCATGCAGGTGCAATTAGGCTGATACCGAAAGGTAAACCGTCGGTGCGGAAACCCGCGGGTAGGGCGAGGGCACTTAAATCGGCGAGGTTGGTAAAATTGGTATAAGTCCCAAACTCAGAGTTCAGACTAATCGGTGACTGTTCCATTTCTGTAAGGGTGTGAATGGTTGGAGAGGTGGGAACAATCAATGCATCAAATTGGGCCAAAGTGTCTTGAATTTTTCGGCTTAAGTCTTGCTTTAAGTACTCCGCGTTATAGGCATCAATTGCACTAAAATCATGACCTTTTTGAATGATTGCACGCACTGTCGGATCGAAAACCTCAGGCTGCTGCGCCAACAACTCGGCAACCGCCGCTGTACGTTCTGCCACCCATGAGCCTTGATAGAGTTGGGCTGCCAATTGTTCAAACGCTGAAAAATCAATTGCAGTAATTTCAGCACCGAGAACTTTTAACTGTTCTACAGCCAGTTGGAAGGCATATTTAGCTTGGTCATCTCCAAAGAATTCCAGTTTTTGGGGAATAGCAAAATGTGGCTTAGTCGAGAGTTTCACAGGTGTAGTTTTGGGGTGCTGGCGTGAATAGCTATCTAACGCATCGTAATGTTCTACCGTTTGGGCAATGGTGTCGGCGTCTGTTACCGTTAATGCAAAAATTGAAATACAGTCCAAGCTTTTACAAGCTGGTAATAAACCACGATTTGAAAAACGACCTTTAGTCGGTTTTAGCCCAATAATATTGTTAAATGCAGCAGGAACACGGCCAGAGCCTGCGGTATCTGTTCCGAGTGCAAAGGGTACCAAGCCACGAGCCACAACACTGGCTGAACCAGAGCTAGAGCCACCACTGACATAGTCAGCATTAAACGTGTTACTGACTGCACCAAAGGGAGAGCGTGTCCCGACAAGCCCCGTTGCGAATTGGTCTAAATTGGTTTTTCCTACAACAATTGCCCCTGCATTTTTAAGCAGGCGAATGGTTTCTGCATCTTGTGTAGCAACAGTTGTCAGGGCTTTGCATGCGGCCGTGGTGACAAAACCAGCAACATCGATGTTATCTTTCACTGCAAACGGAATGCCGTATAAAGGCAATTCTTTGCTGAGGTCTGTGGCTTGATCTGCTTTTTGCTTTAAGGCTTCAATTTGTTGGGAAAGTATTTCGGTCGTAGCAATTGAAATCCATGCATGATCAGGTTGTGGTAATTGCGCTACATAGTCGATTAAATCTTCAAGATGAATATCTTGGTTGAGATAAGCGGTTTGCCATTCTTGAAGTGTCCAGCCAATGCATTTGTTCTGACTCATTTTTTTGCATTCCAACTTGTATACATGATGGAATACAAAAATGCAGAATCTATGCCAATCTAATCAATTTGATTTATCTTTGGTTATAATTGTTATAAATCATTAGTTTAATGTTGAAGCTTTAGTTTAATTGAGTGATTCTAAGTGTTTTTAGAGTTGCACCAAAACAAGCGCATAGGGGAGCTAATGGTGCTTTTTATGATCAAACCTTGGGTAGTTTGACGTTAAACTATTTAAAAATAGGGTTTAAATCATATTCGTTTTTTTATGTGAATTAAAGCCAAAAGAATTGAGGTTAAAACATATTATAAAATAGGATGATTCAAAGAAAATATACACACTCAGTTTTTAATTTTTATGTATAACTTAATGTAATTTAAGCTATACCAAATCTGGAAAGTTGCAAGTTTCATTTAACTCTTGACCAATACAACCGTTGAAATTTGCAGAGATAATCAATAAATCACGCGTATAACTTATAATAAACGGCGAATTCAAACATGAGGTGCGACAGTTTCAAAAGCCTTATGATAATCAACAAGCTGAGCAAATTTCTCTAATGGTGTAAGCCAATCTAACGCCTTTCTAGGACGAGTATTCAGTGACATGGCAA
>NZ_MVOM01000020.1:0-59624 GCF_002018895.1 Acinetobacter sp. MF4640
TACAACTTCGGCCGCAGACTCAAAACACTCAGGGGCCTGACTCCCTACGAATTCATCTGCAAACAGTGGACAGATGAACCTGAACTTTTTAAAATTGATCCGATCCATCAAATGCCGGGACTAAACACCTAAAAGTCGGCAAAGCACATTTGCTGGCGCAAGGAAAACTGGTCGATAAAATTGTGAAAGATAATTTGCGATGGGTACCTTTTACGCAGTTAGCCAACATCACAGGTTTACCCGCGATGTCTGTACCTTTGTATTGGAATGCTGACAATCTTCCGCTTGGTTCACAGTTTATTGCGCCTTTTGCCCGTGAAGATCGGCTCTTACAGTTGGCTAGTCAGCTTGAACAGGCCCAGCCATGGTTTCATAAATATAGTGAAATCAAAGTTTAGAAAGCTGATTAATGAAACTGCTGCAATTTATGTGTACAGATCAGAAGAGAACTTTTTAAGCTTGAACTTCTTTGGGTAAGTACCGAACAAAACCTAAGCCCAGTAACACAGCACAGCCTGCCAGAATAAAAATATGTTCGCCTGACAGGCTGTGCCAATAATGTCCTGCAAGAATACTTCCAGACGCTACACCCAGTCCCCACATGGTGCTATATAAGGCTTGACCGCGTCCTTGTTGTCCTAAACTAAAGTTTTGGAAAATGATACGCATGGCGATGAGATGAAATAAACCAAAGCTAAAGGCATGAATTGTTTGTGCGAAGAATTGGATCGCGAAGATTTGTGGAAAAGAACCGACCATAAACCAGCGTAGCGCCGTGAGAATCAGACAAATAGATACCATGAGTCGCCATGAAAAACGTTTGAAAAAAATGTGAGCAATGGCAAACATAATAATTTCGGCCATGACACCGACAGCCCACAAAAAGCCAATTTCTGTGGTTGAGTAACTGGCTTGTTTTAAGAAGTTGCTATAAAAACTATAAAAGGGCGCATGAGAAAAAAGCAGAATAAACTCGATACCGAAAAATGCCGCTACAACGGGTTTTTTTAAAATAGGTAATAATGGCTCAAGCTGCCCTTGTGAATTGGGGGCAGTGGTCGGTTCTTTGATGCTAAATGACCAAATAAAGGCCAAAAAAGAAATGCACAGCAATAAAACTGGCAGCATAGAGATGGGTAAAATTTCTAATAAGGCTCCGATACCAAAAACCCCGACAATAAAACCGACCGAGCCCCACTTTCGAACTTTTCCATACAAAGCACTACGCTGTTCCGCGAGCCAAAATAGCGTAACGCCTTCAAATTGAGCCAGAATGGCATTTTGGAAGAAGCTAAAGATCAGCATGAGCAGGGCGATCGCCTGAAAGGAGTTTGGAATGATAAAAATCATGAACCAAATACAGGCTTCCATCCAGGTTGCGACTCTGACCAAGAGCATCCGTTTCCCTGATTTATCTGCAATCCAGCCCCAAATAAAAGGAGCAAAAAAACGGGTAATGATCGCAATTGAGGAAAGAATACCGATTTCACTGTAGTTAAAGCCTTGATCTTCGAGATACAGGCTCCAAAACGGCATGAAGGTGCCCACAATGGAATAATAGAAAAAGTAAAAACCAGCCAGTCGGTGCCGAATGGGGAAAGAAAGCATCGTACTGTGTTCCTTGGTTTGGTGGGCAGATTCTTAAAAAGACTTGAACCTAAAATAAAGCTTCAAGTCGATGAAGCTTCGAGAATTTTAAAACTGGATTGTTTAAATCATGCTTATTCAGAGTTCAGGGATTAAAGCTCATTAGCCTTTGACTAAACCACCATCCACAATCAAGTTTTGACCTGTCACAGCACAAGAATATGGCGATAAGAACATTAAAATGGCTGAGGCAAATTCCTCAGGTGTAACTACACGACGCAGTGGTGTTGCACTCGCGATGTAATCAAAAACTTCATTGGGTGTACTTTTGCTGGCATCGGTGGTTTGTAGTAAACCGCCAGAGAGCATATTGATATTAATGCCGTATTGACCAAGTTCATGCGCTGAGGTACGGGTAAATGCCAACAGTGCAGCGTTCGCCGTGGTGTAGTCATGATAAGGCACCACAGGGTTCTGCACCAAATTGGTTCCGATGTTTACAATGCGCCCAAACTGACCTTGTTTCATACCTTTAAGCGCTGCTTGGGTAGTATTCAAAGCGGCTTTAACTGCACCCTCAAATTGTTGTTGCATAGTTTCCCAGCGGAGCTCATGAACTTTTGGGCGGGCCTCGCCATTAAACTCGAACTGAATCAGCGCATTATTAATCACGGCGTTGATATGCTGTCCAAAATGCTGAAAGCTTGTGTCAAACATACTTTTGACTTGAGCATTGTCTGTAACATCAGCTTGGTAGATAAAAACCTGTTCGGGATACTGCTGAGCTAAGGTTTGTGCTGCTGCTTGGCTGTTCAAATAGTTCACGACTACACGAGCACCTTCATTGATTAAGGCGTGTGTAATCGCAAGACCTAAACCGCGTGCGCCACCTGTGACCAGTACAACTTGATTTTTAATGTGCATAATGTTTCCGAGCAGATAAATGTATGTATTTTTTAGATAAAGCAAGTATATCAAAACCTTTCCGTACGTTAGGTTTTACAACTGCTACTTTTCAGGTTTTCGATGCTCATTTAGCTGGGTTAGAGTATTTGGATAAAAGTCGCCTAGCAGTAGAACAGTTTTAGCATTAATGATTATTGGGCCTGAGTTTGCTCAAGGTGTAGCCTCAAAATACGACGCAATTCTAATAATGTTTCTGCTTCCTCATGCACCGAGTGGTTGCCTTTAATGATTTTTTCAGAGACAGCTTGTTCTAAATGTGAACTTGAATACGGCACAATACCATCGCTCATGTCATGTATGTCATTGGTCTGACGGTGATTACCAATAATAGAATGATAAGGAACTGTGGATACCGGCATGATGTTACTGGTCAAAGCCATAAAGCGTGACTTTGGACTTAAGTCGTCTGGGCCAGATTGCACCATGCCTTTGGTGCTAGAGCTACCATTGAGCTGTATATCCACTTGGTTAAAGAAAGTAATCGGCAACTTCACCATTTTCTTCACCAATTCCATGTACCAGCGGTCAGACAGTTCACTACCACGGTGAGGTGTGGCAATAAAAATTGCACGTCCAATGGGTAAATCAGAATGAAATTGAAAACGTTCTTTGATTACGGGATATTGTTGTAATCGGGTGTATTGCTCATAGTTTAACAGTGGAATCACTTGCTCAGAAATATCGTGCTCACTAATCAGTAAGCGACTAATAACGCCGCCCATACTGTGTCCAATCAGCACGGCGTCACTGGCCGAGCGAGAGTTGGGTTGAACTTGTGCAAAGGCTTGTTTAAGTAGTGCATGAATCTGAAAGCGGCTTTCAACAATTGGCATATTGGTTGAATAAAACACCTGCCATACCTGAAAGTTTTCTCGTAAAACTTTATCCCCCAAAATGTTATTGGTCAGATTGACCCAAGTTTCAGGGCTGCTGGCGAGACCATGAATAAGTACAATCACTTTTTTATTCGGTTGGTAGGGTTCAAGCATATAGACATGTGGCATACGCAAGTGCTCAGTTTTATCGAGCAAGGTTAAGTAGCCTGTAGAGCCCAGTTTATTTTCTGCCAGCCAATAAGCAAAAGGCACAGAATAATTCGCCGTGAGGATATATTTTTGTTGATGTATGTCTACATACTTTTGCGTATAAGGATTAAATAACTCAATCTCAAAAATGGCTTTGCCATTAAGTACATCTTCAATGCTGCTTTCAGAGTTTAATGGCTGTGCCGTTGCGGTTACGGACAAATAGCGTGCAGGATGGATATTGGGATTGGTTTGATTTTGATAAAACGATATCGGGTCAAGAATAAAATCATTTTTATGAATAGGGTCCGCTTCAGTCACAACCACGAACTCTGCGCCCAAACCGTCTTGACGGTTGACTTGATAAAAACCCGAGAAGTTTAAATTATAACTGGATTGAACTCGGTCAATGGTTTTACTTTTCAGTTCAGGATAGTGTTCTAAATTTACAATATATTGACGTTGTTGGACGTTGAGTTGCGCGGGAACTTGATGAAAAGGCTGCGTACGGTACGCCGTGGTAATTAAACGCGACAAAGCGACATTGTAAAAAGTGCGGAGATGCATTTGTCTTTGATCAAAAACACGGGTACTTGGGCTTTCTTGCATTTTAAATAAATACACATAGCTATAGCGTAAACTTTGGTCGAAGGCATTAAGGCTCTGTTCTAAGCAGTGATTATTTTCACTATGTAGCTGTGCTTGGGTACAGTTGCGTTGTTTTAAATTATCTAAAGCTTGGGCTAAATACAGTTCACTTAAAGCGGCATAGCGTTCATCTGCAGCAATATCTGTTTGTGTGTTTAAGCGTTGCAAACATGTTTCAAATTCAGCGGTGCATTGCTGTGGCGTCAGGCTGAGTAGTTTGAGTAAGCTGGTGGTTTCCGCACTCAATTGTTCGTGGGTTAAGATATTTTCGGACTTGCTACGAATAGCTTGATGGATGTTATTTTCTTTAACTTTGACCAACTGGCAGGCCGGCAATAAAACAATCGTTAGCCCTAAAATGATTGGTCGCGTGAAAGTATGATGTCTCGTTAAAAGCATAGTTTTTAGCACGGACGTTATCTATATAGGCTAAAGATGTCTTTCATTTTAAGATAATTTCTAACGAGTTACATCCAAATTCGGTCCGATCTTTGGTGTCCCTAGACATAACTTAAGAACGCTTATATTCAGCTCAAGCAATTTGGCGAGCAAAGGCTTTGCCCAAAACATGTTTATGTATAAATCGTAATTTATCGAGGACTGGTGCTGAGAGCGTAAATGGATAAGCATCTTCTAAACCCATACTGCGATTTAACGCATTTAAGTTAAAAGTTAGTGTCATCCATTGTTTGAGGAGTAAATCAAAATCTTGAGCGCCGATTGGATTTTCATAAAAGCTTAAGTCATGGGTATCTTTTCGATTATTGCGCACAATTAATCCTGCATAGTAAGCGGTTTCCAATGTGTCCATCATGTGTAAATAGTGTGCCCACGTTTCTGCCCAGTCTTCCCAAGGATGTGTGCTGGCATAAGAGCTGACATAAAATTGGTCCCAGTTTTGTGGTGCGCCATCTTCATAGTGGCGTTGTAGTGCTGCGTTATAATCTTGACGCTCATCTCCAAAATACTGACGGAACTCGTCGACCAGCTCAGGATGTAGCGATTTAATGAGGTCAAAATAATAATGACCACTTTCATGACGGAAATGCCCCAAAAGCGTACGGTAGTTTTCACCCATTTTAATACGGGTCGTTTCCCTATAGATGACATCTGCTTCACTGGCATTGAGTGTAATGACGCCATTAGCATGTCCTGTCAACACAGGGTGCTCTGGTTCAGGCATGAGAAAATTAAAACGGAGTCCGTAGCGATCATCATCGTTATCTTTGGGCCTTGGCATAATATTCAGGCGTTGCATTAAATACAGAAAACGCCGTTTAGCATGTTCGAGCCGTGACCAATAGACAATATGATCTGGGTTATCGAGAGTTGGAATGGTATATGTAAGCACACAAGACTCACAGTAGATGTCGTTGCTCTCTGCGGGAATAACCCAATTACAGACTTGATGATGCTGATAGTTATAACAAGGCTTATAGCGCTTCGTCTGGTATTTTTCATTTAGCGCTAACCAAAGAACAGGGCTATGCTGTTCAAAGCTCCCCATATCTTTTTCTGATGCAATATAACCGAGTGTAGTTTGGCAGCTCACACATTGTGAGTTGGCAAAAAAGATTTGGTTTTGACAGGATGCGCAACTAAAGAATTTCATCGGCGGCTATGTCTTTGGTGAGCTTTTAGAACCAGTATAAAGGATGTTGATTCCCTTCGTCATGTTCTGTCATCTGTTTTGATTGGCTTGCAAAGTTGAGTATTCATTGAGAGCATATTAGAAAGAACACATGTGCTTGGTTAGTAGCTAGCTTTTCAGCAGGTTCTTTTCTTTCATATTTGTATAAAGAGATATAAGTTTTAAAATTTATAACCTGAATGAACGAAAAAGCTTGATTTAGGTACAGATTCGTCAAAAATAGGGACTGGGAAAAATCAAAGCTTCATTTTAGAATTTCAAAGCCTTTTAAGTTTCTGGGAGTAAATATAATGATAACGAACGTATCGCCAAAAAAATGGCTACTCATGAGTTTGGGGGCGATGTTGCTTTCAGGTTGTGCGACAACCTCTACAGACCCAAGTCGTCAAAATGTGGGGACCACAGGTTTACTCATTTGTGCGCAGAATGAGCTTTGTCCAGTGGTCACTGTGAGCTGGAATGAATCCAACAAAGAACTGCTTAAGTTAAAAATGCATTTGAGCAGTACTTACAATAAATACGACATTCAAAAGGTCGTGTTTACCAATGGACAAAAAAGTCAAACTTTTGCTGTCATTGGGCCAACAGAGCATGATCATGTGTTAGGCACCAACCGTTCGACCAATTATATTTTAGCGCCTGTAAATTTGATGAGTAAGTTAAAAGGAACGGATTTGATCAAAATGAATATTTATACAGATCAAGGTGTTATCTCTCGATATGTGTATAAAGATGGCGTCTCAGCTCCAATTTTGGGTGAGTTCCAAAAAGTTTATCAATAAAAGAAAAATCGCCATCTGGCGATTTTTTTTTGCGTATAAGTGAGAGAAAACTAAAAGCTGTGAGGACATAAGATCTCATTTTCAGAAGGTATTCTGTCTATAAGGACGTAAACATTGGGTCTTTGACGGATGAAAAGTCAAGCTGAATAGCCCGAAATGCACTTTGATGTATCAATTTTAAAAATAGAAATACATTTTGCACAAAAAATAAACTTTTTAATGCGCTTTTGCTGTCAGTCTAATCAAAAAAATTGGCATGTATTCTGCTTAGTTCTAGGTATTACAAAAACCTTTTTTGGTAATACCGAAAGGAGCAGCAAATGTCTAAACAATTCAAAGATGACTTAAATGCATTCTTCACCGTATTTAAACAGTTCGTGGTCGCCATCTTAAGTGCTAGAGCGGGCATTTATATCAAGCAAGACCCATCCGAAAAAGGATAAGCATGTGCCGAAACATAAATTAGCACGGATCAGTATTACTGTGCCTGCACTAACTGTCGATGCATTGGATCAGAAAATTGTCGATCAGCACTACGAAAGTCGTTCTCAAGCCATTGTCGACATGATCAATAAACATTTGATTGCGGATCAGGAGCAACGTAACGCCGTGATGGTGGGGACATTTACCTTGCTCTATGACGCCAGTGTTACGCCACTTAGAGTCCAATTGCTGGACTTGCAGCAACAATTTTTAGAGCAAGTGGTCAGTTCACTGCATATTCAGTTAGATGAGCAAAAAATTCTAGAAGTGATGATTTTGCAAGGCTTAACTACAGAGTTAAAAGCATTAAGCCAGCAATTCATTGCTTTGAAAGGTGTGATCAAAGGGCATTTGGAACTGATGGATGCGGTGATGCCGCCGATTCCACAAAACGAAAAACAGAGCGCGTTGAAATCGTGACCATGTTCACCGCCCTCAATGACTCACTCCATATATAGCAAGTTTAAACATTTACAGCATCGGGAAAATTGCATCATGATTAAAAAAGCGTTCTTATCAGCATCTATTGTTTCGACTATTATATTGGCAGGTTGTGATAACACTGCCAAAATTCCTGAAACAAAAGACAGTGCATCTGAGAGCACAGGCACCAAAACCATCATGATTGGTTATAGTGATTGGCCGGGTTTTGTTGCATGGCAAGTGGCAATTGAAAAAGGTTGGCTCAAAGAAGCAGGGTTGAATGTTGAGTTTAAATGGTTTGATTATTCATCATCGCTTTCTGCTTTTGCAGCCAATCAGCTAGATGCAGTACTGGTGACCAATGGAGATAATCTAGTCACAGCCTCTGGGGGCACTCAAGGTGTCATGATTATGGCGACAGACTATTCCGCAGGTAATGACGTGATTATCGCAAAAGATGGAATTAACAGCATTGCCGATTTAAAAGGCAAAAGTATTGCTACTGAAAAAGGCTTGGTTGACCATCTATTGCTAAGTACAGCACTAACAGATGCAAAAATTAAGACCAGTGACATTAAATTGGTCAATTCTATGACCAATGAGCTTCCGCAAGTTTTTGCAAGTCCAGACATTACTGCAATTGCGGTCTGGCAACCTGTAGCCAATCAAGCTTTGAAGTCTGTTGCAGGGTCTAAAATTATTTATAGTTCTAAAGATAAGCCTGGTTTAATTTATGACACGCTGACCGTGAATATGAGCCATCTTTCTGCCAATAAAGAAGATTGGAAAAAGATGATCCAAGTGTGGGATAAAACAGTCAAATATATTAATGACCCTGCAACACATGAAGACGCCGTGAAAATTATGTCTAACCGTGTTGGCGTCAATCCGAAACAATATGAACAATTTATTGGCGGGACGCATTTACTCGATTTGGCAGCCAATAAAACCGTCTTTAAGAAAGGTTCAGGTTTTGACTCGATTTATGGCTCAAGCTACCACGTAAACAAATTCAACGTTGAAAATGGCATTTATAAAAAAGAAATGGATGTTGAGGGTGCAATTTATCCAGCTTTGGTTGAAGAGTTAAAGTAAGACTCCGTAGAAACTAAAAGCCCAAGTTAACTTGGGCTTTTTTGTATGAGTGTGTTTAAAAAGCAAAGAAAGATCTAATGTTAAATAAAGAGTAGATTTTAAGGCATGTATTTATAAATGCGTACTTTTAGAAAACACATGAATAATCACGATGCCGATAATCATAAAACTTAAACCAACAACCGCCGCAAAGTCGAGCTGCTGTTTAAAGTAAATCCAACCGACTGTAGAAATAAGAATAATGCCCGCACCTGACCACAGTGCGTAAGCTAGCCCCATAGGGATGGATTTAAATGTTAGACCTAAGAAAAAGAGTGCAATTGCATAACCAACAATAGTTAAAACGACAGGTAAAGGTGCAGTGAAACCATTGGTTGCTTTTAATGCAGAAGTCGCGAGGACTTCTGCAATCACGGCGATCAATAAATAGAGAAAAGTCATAGCTTATTAAAGCTCCCTTACGCAACCACAGTTGCATGATGCATGAGGTGATGTTGTTCTTGTTTCAGCCAATCCTGACTGTCCGCCGTGGTAGGTGTTATATTTTGAAAAGTGTATTCAGGTTCATACACATCCACGACAAACACCAACTGATATGCTTCGCCACCGATCAATTTACGCTGTATGAGGGTTTCAACATCAACGACTTCAAAACCATCTAGGATGAGTTGCTGTTGAGTCATTTGGGTGCAGCTTGAATATTGAATGAGCTGATCTTGAGTTGAAACTGATACTTCATAGCTTTCAATTTGATTTAAGTCAGAAGAACTTTGCTCCACATAAGAAAGAACCCCTAACGCGTCTACATTCTGTTGAATCTGGGGTAAACGTGACTGTGCATATGCCATATGCTCGCCGCAGATGATGAGACCGCCATCGAGTGAAATTTCTTGCTGCGTGGCAACATGTATGGCTTTGACTAAGCGTAGTCCTAAAAATAAACCTATACTGGCTTGTTGACGCCAGTCTTCAACATAGGCATTACTCGGTGAGAACTCCAAAATACAATTGCCAATGCTATGCAGGGTTGCAGGCTCAGGCCACTGGGTATGGTTCTGATAATTACTACTTAGCTCCCATGACAGTGATGCATTTTGTGCATCCCAATGCGTATAACCGACCCATGCTTGACGCTCTACGATAGGTGTATCTATTACAGATTTGAGACGTAGGTCAATGGTGAAGCTCTTGGATTGAAACCAATACACAATCGTATTTTCATCTGTCAGACCATTGTAAAAGCTAATACTCTTACGCCGAAATGCGCCCATTAAATAGGTTGGTACATTGCCTGAAGCAGCTGTGATAGGTTTTAGTTGACTTAAAGTTTCAAATAAATTCATGGGGTGTACTCCATGTTTGACTCAGTCAGACCAAAAGAATAAAGCGGAACGGCATTCTTTAAGACCAACTCACCATTGGCTACACGTTGTTTTAAATAATGAAAGGTTTGAGCCGTTTGATTAAACAAATGTTCTCCACCTGCCAGTGGCGCATATTTAGGTGGTTCATTTGTATTAATCGGTTGGATGAGATAGTCATAGTCACAAGAAAAAAATAAAGGGAAGGAATAGCGTTCTTGTTGGACTTTTTTAACCCGATGCTTGGTGGCTAAATATTTACCATTGGACAATATTTCCATCATGTCACCTATGTTCATTACCAAAGTATTTTCAAGTAGAGGAATATCAATCCATTCGCCTTGTTTAGTGAGGACTTGTAAACCGGGCGCTGTGGGTAGTAATAAAGTAAAGCACTCATAGTCGGTATGTGCCCCGATGCCTTCTGCATCTGTCGCTTGAGGGTTATATGGATAGTGAATGAGGCGTAACTGGCTGGGTGCATGTTGAATATGCACATCAAAAAAGTCTTCTTTTTGCTCTAAAGCCAGCGCAAAACAGCGAAATAGTTGATGACCAATCGCTTTTAAGTGCTGATAGTACTGTGAGACATGGCGTTTAAATGCGGGATCATCTGGCCATTGCGTTGCGCCAAGTAAGGGATAATTTAATGCAGACCCTTGATAGTCATAATTCACATCATAAGATTCTTTTAAATCGTAGCTGTTACTCGAAAACTGTTCCTCACCTATAGGCACATAGCCACTATGATTCACCGATTTTCCAATATAGTTTTGCATTTTGAGTGCGTCATCTTGGGCAAAATAGTGCTTCGCAATGTCACATAACTGTGCAAATAATGCAGGTTGAAATTGATCACCTCTGAGGTAGAGAAAGCCAACTTCTTTACAGGCCTGATCAAGCGCTTGAGCAACTTGCATATGGTCATCTAGATTTGTGCTATTTAAAAGGCTGATATCCACCAGTGGAAGGACATATTTATCTTGCATGGTAAAATCCTCGCGTTGGCCGTCCAACAGTGTATAAAACCTAAGGGTCGTCCCTCAGGCGAGATCAATGAGTTACTTGTGCGTACTGACTTGGGTCATACGGGGAATTTTGGGTAAATCTTCCAGTGCTGGGTCAAGCTCTTCTTCTTGTGCGTGTACTAAGAAATCGACTCGCTCTCGAAGTTGCTTAAAGGCAGGGCTGGACATCAGTTCAGTGTTTCGTGGACGGGGTAAATCTACTTCAATAATTTCTTTAATTTCCCCAGGATTGGCTTTCAGCGCTACGATACGATCAGCCAGTAAAATAGCCTCATCCATATCATGGGTTACAAAAATGATAGTGATATCAATGTTTTGCCATAAGTCCATCAGGTGTTTCTGCATTTTCTGGCGGGTATGCGGGTCAAGCGCACCGAAAGGTTCATCCATCAGTAAAATTTTCGGTTCATTGACTAAAGCACGGGCAATCGCAACACGTTGCTTCATCCCGCCAGATAGTTGATGTGGATATTGGTTCTCATATTTCTCTAAGCCAATAATATTGGTCCATTCTCGTGCAGCCGCTTCGGCTGAGGCATGACTTGCACCTTTCATCAGTGGACCAAACATCACATTTTCTTTAACCGATTTCCAAGGGAATAAGGTATAGCCTTGAAACACCATGCCTCGCTCTGGACTAGGGCCTGAAATGGGCTGTCCATCTACTAGCAATTCGCCACTGCTATAAGGGTCTAGACCCGCAACAACACGACTAAAGGTCGATTTTCCACAACCAGATGGCCCAATCACACAAATAAACTCCCGCTTATGAATTTTCAAATCGAGCTGATTTAAAATCGTGCGTGAGTTTTTACCATGCTGAAAAACTTGACTAAGTTGTTTGGCCTCTAAAATGACAGGACGTTGATAAATGTGATCAAAATACTGACGAGCATTGAACTCCGTCGCTTTTATATCTGTGGTTATCATTATTTTGCTCCCGTTTTCCATTTAAACAGATGTTGTCCGAGCTTCATTAAAATCACATCACAGACCAAGCCAATCACGCCAATAATCAAAATTGCAGCATAGACATTGTCAAAGTTCTGGTAGCGTGCTTGCTGGGTAATAAACCAAGTGATCCCTGTGGTGGTGCCAATTAGTTCAGAGACAATCAAGTAGGTCCAAGCCCAGCCCAGCAAAACACGTAAATCACGATAAATATCGGGTAACGCCGCTGGAATGACCACGTGAAACAGACTTTTTACTTTATTCGTCCCTAGGGTATAACCCGCTTCAATCAGTCCACGATCCACCATACGTGTGGTATTGGCAATAATCAGAATTTGCTGAAACAGCGTTCCAATCACGATGATGGCAATCTTTGGTGCATCATTAATGCCTAATATGGCAACAGCCAGTGCACCAAAGGCAGGCGCAGGTAAGTAGCGAAAGAATTCAACAAAGGGTTCAGTCAGCTGGGAAATTTTGTTGGAAAAACCACATAAAATCCCCAATGGAATACCAACGAGTGATGCAATAAAGAAAGCACTAAATACAATTCTGATGCTGTGCCAAAGACTTTGATGAAACCATGGTGCATCGGCTTGAGTGGGTGGTGTAGTAAATGCCGTCACTAAGGCTGTCGCAACTTGGTGGGGTGCTGGTAAATAAATGGGATTGACCAAATTACCTTGTGGCGGTTCAGTGCCTCTATTGACGGCATTTTGCGCTTCTGCATAGAACACACTTTTGTCTACACGGCTACCGACTTGTAAAAAAGAGACACTGCCAGAGTTGGTGATTTGTACCTGAGGATGCCAAATAAAGGGCAAATAACTCACAGCACACCAAATGAGGATTGGTATTAGAAATGATCCAAAGCCCAGCAATATTTTGCTTTGAGGACTGAGTTCTCGTGCGATATAACCCATAGTTGCTTAGCCCCGATATTACTTTTTTTATAAAACGTAATACTGCTAAGCAAAATGAATGCCAAACTTGTAGCGGTATTGAGTGTTCACCTGTGTGCTAATTGTTTAAATAAAAACAGCCTTTGACTTAAATATGTTTTAAAATGCGCTATCGATAGATTGACGCTCAAAAGGGGCAGCATCGCATGGCACAAAAGTCACAACAATCTGCATTGAATGAATTGATTGCAGAACAAAAACTACTGTGTGAAGAATTTGACTCTGCTTATGTTGAAGTAAAAGGTGATGATGTCGTTGCTGTTGCTGTGCATACTTTGAATCAAGAACCCATTGTTGGTTTACGTAAAAAACCAGAAACTGAAGAGAATGTCGCTTGGTTTATCTATGGTGGTGAATTGGGTGAAGGACAAGACTTTTTTACAACCATGACTGTACGTGAGTTACAAGATATCTTGCCCGATGTACTTCCGTACTTGGCTCTAAGTGAAGGTTACCGTTTTATGATTGATGGTGATGACTATGAAGACGTTTGGAAAGAAGGCGATGAGTCTTAAGATATGAAAAAACAGACATGGACGTTGCTTAGTTTTTCGTTATTTTTATTATCGCTTCTATCAACCCAGAGTTATGCAGAAACAATAAAACTGACTCAGGCGCAATATGACCAGAAAATGGCTGAATATACCGCAACGGTGAATTCGACTAAAACTGTTCTAGATTCAAAAGATAACCAAGCAACTGCAACAGAAATGAAAACCGCATTTTGTCAGCGTATGGATGCATATCATCAAATTGCTGCGCTATCTAAAGCCAATATTGAGTTAAGTACCGCTTCAGTGATGCTGATGGTGGCCAACCGTTATCTTGATCAGCAAGAAAAAAGCCTGACCGATGCAGGGATGAATGAAAGTGCCTTCTGCCCAACGGCTAAAGCTTTAAAAGTTGAAGATACGAAACGATTAAAAAGTAAAGTAACCGAATAAGACAGCATGAAATTAGTGTAGATATTAAGATCTAATTTATTGTTTCAGGATGCTGTATAAATAGACAATGTCCTCGATTGTGTTAAGATAAATAAAAATCAACCATCGTTTGAGTAGGAGTTGGTGTATGGCAGCTTATACCGACATTAAAGTAGGCAAATATGAGGATGATATGATTCCTAAACTTGCCATTCATGCTTTTCATAATGCTTTTCAAAAAGCAACCACTCGTTCGTCTGTAGTTTATGCAAAAGCAGAGCAGTTGGTTGAACGCGATATTCATGGCAATGAAACTGTTTTACAAGACTTAAGTCATGCTTATGTCGATGTAGGCGTTTTACCGACACTGACACGTAAAAAGAAACACGCAACCGTATAGATTGATATGCCACCTCGACAACCTAGAATAAGAATGTTTGCAGGGCCGAATGGTTCGGGTAAAAGCACTGTTAAAGATTACCTTTTGCCCCAACATATTGGGGCATATTTAAATGCAGATGAACTGGAACAAAACTTAAGACAGAATCAACGCCTTGATTTATTGCATTATCATCCGTCCTTAAAAGCTTTAGAGTTGGTCACTTTTTTAAAAAGTAAGAAACGTCCTCAAGCGGGACAGTTCGTGGCCTTACTTGCACATGAGCCGATGGTACTAGATGAATGGAAGATTGAGTTCAAAACTAATGAAATCGACTCTTATCTCTGTGCACGCATTATTGATTATATCCGGCTTGAGTTTCTGCGCTTAAAAGTCAGTTTTACTTTTGAGACGGTAATGTCACATATCTCTAAAGTTGAGTTTCTCCGAGAAGCGAAACGTCAGGGTTATAAAACCTATCTATATTATGTCTCAACAGTAGACCCACAAATCAATATTGCCCGAGTCAAGTATCGCGTCAGTGTGGGTGGTCATCCTGTTCCTGAGCAGAAAATTATTGAACGTTACTACCGTAGTATGGATCTGCTCATGCAAGCCATAGAGTGCTGTGATCGAGCCTACTTGTTTGATAACTCTTCTGACGGTATACAAGCGTCTTTTCTTGCAGAAATAGAAGCAGCTGAAACCTTAAAAATGAATGCCGCCGTGTCTAAGCTCCCAAGATGGTTTGCAGAACGCGTACTATCAGAATTCCAATAAACTGCTCAGAAAAAGAGCAGATTATTTTATCCTTTTTCATGTGTCTGCCCGCATAAAAAAATATTCAAAAGTCGCGAATGTGTTTCATAAACCCAGAATAATGATCATGATGTAGAGATGTACCTCTAACTGTATTCAGTTTCTTTAAATGAAAACTATCATGAAATAAAGCGAGAGAAGTTAAGTATTTCTAATCTAAAAAAGGGCTGAATACAAAATCTCTCGGGGATATATTCAAGATTTTTGCATGATTGTGAAGAATAACTATGTAAAAGAAATGCTTTAAGGTGTTATCTAAAAGACTAAAAGCTTCGAGAACGGACGGGTAGTGCCATTCAAATATCTAAAGCTAGATGAAAGGGCCCGTAAACAGTGGTCATAGACGTGCATAGCATCGATAGATACAAAGGGTGCTTGATTATTTTTTAATTAAATATATTATAAAAATATATATTGTTTTAAGGTGCTTACCAATGCATGATTTTGCGTGGTCTTTTATAGGTGGAATATTACTCGGCATCTCAGCCGTTGGATATTTATATACCAATGGACGAATTGCAGGAATCAGTGGTCTGGTCTCTCAAGTTTTAAACTTAAAAGGGATCATAAATACGCCTGCACTGTGGTTTTTATTGGGCCTGTTCATTGTTCCGTTTATATACGCAGCTTTTGTTCAGCCAGAAATCCATATTGAGGCTACACCTTTCATGTTAATTATTGCGGGCGTATTGGTAGGCTTTGGAACTCGCTTAGGCTCTGGTTGTACCAGCGGGCATGGTATTTGTGGTATCAGTCGCTTATCCAAACGTTCAATCATCGCTACAATGAGTTTTTTGTTCGCAGGCTTTATTACTGTGTATGTTGTCCGTCATATGCTTGGAGCAATCTAAAATGAAAAATGTTTGGGCATTCATTTGGGGTGGACTATTTTCAATTGGTCTCATGCTTTCAGGAATGTCGGATCCTGCGAAGGTGATTGGCTTTTTAGATATTTTCGGGCAGTGGGATGCCAGTTTAGCTTTTGTGATGATGGGTGCAATTGCGGTTGCATTTATTCCTTTTCAAAAAGCTGTACGTCAGCCACATCCAAAAACGGTTTATGGTGAAGCCATACAACTTCCTAAAAATACGAAAATCGACAGAAAACTGATCTTCGGAAGTCTGCTATTTGGTATAGGCTGGGGAATTGCGGGAATTTGTCCTGCGCCGAGCTTTACTTTGATTGGACTAGGTTATTTTCAAGCGATCTATTTTATAATTGCGATGTTCGTCGGTGTACTGCTACATCGTAAAGTGATGGAGAGAATGCCATGAAGCAAATTGCTCAAGTAAAAGCATTTTTTGATACAGCGAGCAACACGTTTAGTTATGTGGTGAGTGATCCCGACACTCAGCGCTGCGCCGTGATTGATAGTGTGTTGGACTATGATGCAGCATCGGCAACGACCAAAACAGAGCAGGCCGATTTAATTATTGCTTATATTCAGGAAAATAGCCTAAGCATAGACTGGATTTTAGAAACACATGTGCATGCAGATCATTTAAGTGCTGCACAGTATTTAAAGCAAAAACTAGGTGGAAAAATTGCGATTAGTCATAAGATCGAGATAGTACAACAAACTTTTGGTGAGATTTATCACTTAGATATTAAGAGTTTAAATGCCAAGCAGTCATTTGATTATCTTTTTGCAGATTACGAGACATTTTTGATAGGCAACATAAAAGCATATAATATTCCGACACCAGGGCATACACCTGCGTGTCTCAGTTATGTCATTGGTGATGCTGTTTTTGTGGGGGACACTTTGTTTATGCCTGACTATGGAACGGCACGTTGTGATTTCCCAAAGGGGAGTGCGGCGGCTTTATTTGACTCAGTGAAGACTTTGTACACATTGCCAGATCAAACGCGGATGTTCTTATGTCATGACTACTTACCCGAAAGTCGTGATCAATACCAATATGAGACATCGGTTTATTCGCAAAAGCATGAAAACATTCATATCAATACTACAACGGAAAGGGCCGATTTTGTCGAGATGCGAAACCGCCGTGATGCAACGTTAAGTATGCCAAAATTGATATTACCCGCAATTCAAATCAATATGTTTGCAGGCAAGTTCCCTCAACCAGAAGACAATGGTATTTCTTACTTAAAAATTCCGCTGAATTATTTTTAAAACAGAAAAGTAGCAAGACTTAAAGCATTCGGCATCTTTTCACTTGCTTAAAATCTGATATTAAACAAACATGCACATCATGCTTTTAAATTTAGCCTAAGCAAATATCTCACCTAAAATAGCCTAAGCAAAATTGAACTTAATATAAAAAGTCATTTGATTTATTTCCATTAAAAATTCAATATCTATATGAATCAAATAAAGTAAGTTTCATATGATCCTAAATCATCAATTTCATCAAAATGAGCAGCCGCGTGCAAAAACATTGGTCTTTGTTCACGGTTTATTTGGCAGTTTAAGTAATTTAGGGATGTTGGCTCGGGAGTATTATTCAAGCCACCATGTATTACAGATAGATGTACGTAATCATGGGTTATCGTCACATTCAAATGTTATGAATTATGAAGTCATGGCAGCCGATCTAATTGAAACTTTAGATGAACTCAACATCGAGCACTTTTCTTTGATCGGGCATTCGATGGGTGGAAAGCTGGTGATGAAAGTGACAGAGCTCGCAGGAGATCGACTAGATCAATTGGTGGTATTGGATATTACGCCTATTGCTTATAAAGAAAATAATCATGAGCAAATTTTTAAAGCGCTCTTTGCCGTACAAAAAGCAGAGATTGAAACACGTCAACAAGCCATAGAAATCATGCGTGAATATCTCAAAGAAGAAATGGTTATACAGTTTCTCTTGAAATCTTTTAGCAAAGGGAAATGGTTGTTTAATGTAGATGCACTGTATCAGAACTATGCCCAAATTCTGTCATGGGATAATATAGAAACATGGCATAAGCCTGCATTATTTATACGTGGTGGAAACTCACCTTATGTAGCAAAGCCAGAATATATAGAAGCTATCCAATCGCAGTTTTCTCAAGCCCAGATTCAGATTGTTGCAGATGCTGGACACTGGTTACATGCAGAGAAAACTGAGCAAGTTCTGCAAATCATCACTCAATATTTGAGTCAGCCTTCAACCTGATTAACTCAAATTCGCAGCTGAAAGTTGTCCTTCAGAGGTCAGCTTTTCAGCCATTTCCGCAGTTTTCTTTAAATTCGGCATTCGATATTCAGTATGACCATAGTCTTGGATCGACTTCCAACGCCCGCCCCAAGTTAAACCTACAGATTCTGCAACTTCACCATAGAGCTGATAGCCACGCATCGCCCATGGATCTCGTTCAGAAATAACGACTTTTCCATCCCGCTTAAATGCGACATCCGCTGCCAATCCAAATTGGTGGTAACTTTGGTAACCACGCGCCAAAGTCGTATTTTTATTGCTGGCTAAAGAATTTTGACGCTGCGGGCTACGATAGCCTTCCAGTAAAACAAGTTCATATCCATGCTGCTCACGCATTATTTTAAATACCATCAGTAGACGTTGTTTATAGCGTGGGTTCATTTTGTGCCACTTACGATCAGCTGTTGCTAAATTGTCATGTGAATGAGTAGTTGAATGAACATCCTGAATACTCGGATCGTAACTCGAAGCGCTGGCTTGAATAGAATTATTATTAAGATCCGCTTGTTCAAGCAGACTTGCTTCAACTATGGCCGCAGCAACTAATGCTTCTTCGACCTCTGGTGGTGGAGACAAAATTTGTCCATCAAGTAAAGCATAAATTTGTGGATCCGATTGTCTTAAATAATCTGCTTCGATTTTAGTGGGTGTGACTGGGCTGGTAAAAGCAAACATTAAGATGCTGGCAAATAAGAATAGACCCGCAACCAATATCCACCACTGTTGAATATGCCAATGCGATTGCAATTGCTCGGGCGCAGCAGCATGATTTATATGCTGTGCAAAATGACGAGCGGATTGAAATCTTTGTTTTCCTTGAGGAATTAACCCGACAAAAAAGCCAGCAAATTTTGCTCTGAGTTCGTAGGACAGTGCCAAACCTAGTCCTAGTGCCAGGATTAGAAAAAGCGAAAAAAGAGCATAAATCATAGTCTGATAGTAGCTGGCATTGGGGCTTCGACGGTACGAGTTGTAATTTTGGTTTGTACACTACCTGTGGGAGATTCTTCGGATTTTTCCACAGCCTGTTCTGCTTTGGTTACTTTGTCGTGATTTTTATCTTTCGGTGCGGCCGAACTTTGCGTTGACGAGTTTTGTTTCTTATTTTCTTTTGGTAAGGGCTGCGGACTAGCACTCTTCATCGATGGTGCAGCAACTGTTTCGGTTGGACGAAGAAAAGCTTTGCTTAATTCATCTTCTTTGGGTTGAGGAAAATCAGAAGGCGGCTCAGTTACATTTGAAGGTTGAACACTTTTAGAAGGGACGACTTTAGTCGCTTCAAAAATAGCTTCGGGTTCCTGAGTCGGGGCTTCATTATCAACTGAGGGTTCAGCGACATCGACGCTAGAATTTTGACTAACCTGTATTGAATCATTTTTTTGTTGTGTAAAAAAGTAAGTAAAACCAAGAGTGGCCATCAATACGACACCACTCAAAAAACCACCAAACGCATAGAGCATAGGTGAAATATTTTTCTTTTTTGTAGACGTCAAAATTTTGACTGAAGTCCGTTTTTCATGAGCCATGGAGTTAGTTCTTAGGGTAAATGAATAGTAATATGTGCCTGTTCTGTTGGCGTAGAAATGACATTTTCATATGTGGCCAAAGAATTCGTACTTTGCTTTGATAACATATAGCGCAAGCCTGCAAAGGATAAGAGTGCGAATACGATTAGAAAAAGTAAAATCCAGTAAAAAGGAAGCTCACGGTGAATCATATGTTTAATTTGATCGGGGAGCGATGCAAAAGGAGAAAAGGCTGCCTTTTTCCCCTTCAAATAGTCAATTTCATCACCCACACGTGCGACCAAATGGTTTAAATTTTCTATAGACTCAATACGGTATCTACCATGAAAACCCAGAAGCATGCAGTAATGATAAACTTCAAGTGCGGCTAATCGACTATTTCCTTTACGGCGTAACTCTTCTAAAATTTCGAAAAAACGATAACCCGCAAGTTGCGAGCCAAATAAACTAAGCTGTAAGGGACTGATTAACCAACTATTTTGTAGCTCGAAAAATTGTGCATCTTGCTGAGTCACAATGGTTTCATCTAATAATGCACAGTAAGCATATTTAGCATCTTGAATATCATCTGATGAAAATTGTAATTTTCTGGCTTGGTTTTCAAAACGGTTGAGTAGGGCAATGATTTTTTCGCGGAATTCCGTTGCACTACTCGGTATGTATTTGTTTTTCAATAAAAATACAATATAAAACCCGTCATGGAGTAAGTCGACCAAGTTGGTTGTGCTGGTGACTTTGGCGGTCATGGGCTGAGTAATTGAACCAGTTCCGATTTGTCCATCATCAAAAAGTGAAGGGGCATTATTCATGATTCATTTCCTTAGCCATTCATCACAGCAATCAATTCAACAGCAATATCTTGGAAACCTGCCGGAATATAAATACAAATCGACTCGGCATCCAACATGCGTTGGTATAAGTCATTATTTGGTTCAATTTCAAAGTAACTCACACCAGATCGCACTGGAATAGCGGTTGGAACCTGCATTAAATGATGCAAAGGAACTGCAGGGAGTGCGGCGATGACGCGTTGTTCAACATCTACGGTATTGCCCACTTTAAATCGTAACGGAACCAATTGAATTAGTTCGTGACTTTGCATCATGCTACTAGAAACAGCCAAGTAAAGTCTTGAATCTCGAGTAATTTTGTCTGACTCTAAACTGCCTAACCAATAGGATGGTCGTGTTTCTTTCAATTGGATGCTGATGTAGCGGTTTGAAATAATCGTATCTAATAACTCACGTAGAATAACATCGAGCTGGCTAAAACTTTCTTGTAAATTATGGTGTTGATAGCGAGGTAAATGATCAACCTCATGAGCCGTTGAGAAGGTCAGTAATGAGCCTGTTAAACGTAATAATTCAAAAAACAGTCGCTCTGGATGGATATGCGGGTATTGCAATAAATGATTCAACGTCGCGTGTGCTGTATTGAGTGCATTGACCAGCCAAAATGACACAATGTCACCAGAGCGAAACTCAATCAGTTTTTGCTCGTTTTCTCGATTATTGCTTTGAATGGTTTTAATTTTAGCTTTGATGACATTTAAACTGCGTTTCAAACTCGAAATAAGATTTTCAGAAGATTCAATATGCAAGATAGGCGGAATAAAATGACGATCAAATTCAAATTGGCCTGAGCTTTGACGTTTAATTTTTGCTAAAGCTAAATATAAAAAACCATCAAGCTCTTGATTCGGTTCTGCGTTGACCTCTAACAAGCGAAACTCTGCACGGCGGCGCAATAAGGTGATATCTGCCGCAGTAGCATCTGTAAATAAATCATGAGTTGAGGTTAGATAAGAATGATAGCGACCGAACTGCGCACTATTTTCAGCGCTCACATTTTTCTTATTGGCTTGTACAATCGGCAAAGCCAAATAAACCAAGATTTCGCCACGTAAATTCAGTTCATCTAATAACACTGGCTCTGGCAGTAAATCACGTGTCGGCGCTTGATAAATTTCACCATCTTGCCAAATCATACTAATACTTTCGAGGGCCAAGATATGTGTGTGTAACTGGGCCTCATCAAATTGAATATTTTGAATGCCATAGGCAAATGGAATTGTGGAACGAATGGTATGATTCAGACGTTGTTCATGATACGCATCTTGTAATTGAAAATGTTGAGGACGTAAAAATAGACCTTCACCCCAAAGTATTTTTTCTGCTTTAAACATTTAGATTACCAATCGTTTGATTCATTTGCTTGTGGTACGCCCAGTAGTTCTTGGACGTTATGCAGTGGATTTTCGTTTTTAATGACTTGATTTAACCACTCATGTAGAGGCATCTGACTCCACTTGATGGTTTTTTGTAACATATAGCTTACGGGACTATGTGGTTCATTGGCTTGGAAATAGTCAGAAATTTCTTGTAATACCAGCATGGCTTGTTCACGGTTTGCCAAGTGATTTTGCGGTTGAACCTGAAAGCCTTTGGATGGATGGACGGTGTTCATGTCAATCTCTTGTTCTTTGTGCTGGGTAAATGAAAGCGCCTGTGTGGTTATCGTTGCGGCAGCAGCAGACTCAGATGTTTGTGTCGCCATTACAGGCTGAGTAAAAACATCGGTTTTGTAGAGCTTTTTTAAACTGGTGTGGATGTTTTCAAGCTGAGTATCAATCGCAGCAAAACTTGGTGCATCTAAGCCCATTAAGGTATCTAACACACTTTTCAAAATTGACCATTCAGCCAGAATCGCCGAAAAATGTTGATAGTTCTGATATTGAAATGATTTTGATGTATTGAACAAGCTCTGCTCAAATTGTTCCAAAATCTGAGAGCTATTGGCATCATCTGTATAACTTTCAACTTGTTTCAACAAATGGTTTTTTTGTCTCAGTAAGGCTTCATAATCACTGAGTGAAAATGCAGGAACATTCACGATATCGACTTGTTTAATCAGTGGAATCAAATGATTAATTGAACCTTGCAATAAACCTAGACGTTGATCTAAATCTTCTTCTTCAATTTCAGGATGAAGTTGTGCCCAATACTCATTTAACGTCCGGTGCATAAGCTCTAGGGCTTTTGCGGTGCCTTCGAATCCGTATAAATTTGACCACGCTTCAAGTAACCAGCCCAATAAGCGTAAATCTTTTGATTTTCCCGTGAGAAGCTCGATAGATTTTTGTTCAACGAAATGCCAGTCTGCTTGCTTAGGTTCAGCGACCCAGTCGCCTTGATCGAGTAATGGATCATCCTGAGTTTTTGCAATTTTGATAGCGTGGAATTCATTGGAAAAAGACAAGTCTTGTCCACATGGTTGATCGCTTGAGATAGGAGACAATAAAGGCTCGATTTCTAAGCTCATAATTTTACACTCTATATATTCTATTAAACTTGATTCGCTTTATTTTTAGCAGGATGTCGTTTCTTTTTAGCCGCGGTCTTTTCGACAGGGTCTAAAATATAAGTAATTTCATCATCTTTGACATCAATCTGAATAACTTTAGGCAAATGATCTGCTGCCAAAGCCATCAATATTTCTGTGGCTAAAGCAGGTAATATGCTGGCATTTAAAATGTGATCAACATTCCGTGCGCCGCTATCGACTTCTGTACAGCGACTTAATAACAGTTCTACCAGTTCCTCTGAATATTGAACTTTGGTTTGGTACTGCTTCTCAAGGCGAGAGGTTATTTTCTTGATTTTATGATGGATAATTTGAATCAGTAAATCATCATGCAGTGGGAAATAGGGAACAATACGCATGCGCCCTAAAAAAGCAGGTTTAAATTGTTTATATAAACTTGGTTTTAACTGCTCAGCTAAACTTTCTGCTGTTGGCCATGTCTCAATCGGTTGATTCAAACACGCCTGCATAATGGCATTCGAACCTACATTCGAGGTCAAAATAATGGTGGTATTTTTAAAGTCGATGATTCGACCTTCACCATCCTCAAGTGTACCTTTGTCAAAAACTTGATAAAAGAGCTCTTGAACATCATTGTGTGCTTTTTCAATTTCATCCAGTAAAACCACACTATAAGGATTGCGGCGAACCGCTTCAGTCAGCACACCACCTTGACCATATCCCACATATCCAGGCGGAGCACCTTTTAAAGAAGAAACGGTATGTGCTTCTTGATATTCAGACATATTAATAGTGATTAGGTGGGATTCTCCACCGTAAAGCTCACTCGCCAGCGCAAGTGCAGTTTCGGTTTTACCGACCCCACTAGGCCCGACCAACATGAACACACCTTGCGGTTTATTGGGATCATCCAATTTTGCTTTAGATGTTTTAATTCCCTGAACCAGTTGATGTAGGGCAGAGTCTTGTCCCATAACACGCTCGGCCAGTTTGCTTTCTAGGCTGAGAATCTGCTTTATTTCATCGTTCACCATATTGCCAACAGGAATACCGGTCCAGTCTGAAATAATTTCATTAATGATTTGTGCATTAACACGCTCAAACACTAAGGGATTCTGACCTTGTACATTGCTTAATTCTTCACGAAGCACAGCAATCTCTTTTTGAGCGTTGTGAGCCGTTGTGTCTTGTTGGCGTTGTTTTATCTGTTCAACAAGCGCTCTTTCTTTTTGCCATTGCATTTGCGTGTGTTCAATTTCACACTCAAGCTGCGCTAGTTTTTGCTTTAGATCATGTAGGCGCTCATGATGAATCGGTAAATTTTTATGTTCATTTTCTAAAATTTCATATTCAAGTTTGAGATTATGTTGTTGAGCAAGTATCTGATCTAGCTTCACAGGTTGTGCATTTTGAGTGAGTGCTACACGCGCTGCGGCTGTATCGAGTACGCTAATTGCTTTGTCTGGGAGTTGACGGCCACTAATATAACGATGCGAAGAGTGTACCGCTGTGATGATAGCTTCATCATCAATATTTAAATTAAAATGATTGGCCATGACTGGTAGCATGGCACGTAACATATCGATGGCGACATCTTCGGTTGGTTCTTCAACTTTAACGACTTGAAAGCGTCGACTGAGCGCTGCATCTTTTTCAAAATATTGTTTATATTCAGTCCATGTGGTTGCTGCAATGGTACGTAACTCACCACGAGCCAGTGCGGGTTTTAATAGGTTGGCAGCATCATTTTGGCCTGCTTGACCTCCTGCACCAATCAAAGTGTGAGCTTCATCAATAAATAAAATTATAGGATGGGTGGCAGACTGAACCTCTTGAATCACTTGTTTCAAGCGATTTTCAAATTCACCTTTTACACTGGCACCTGCTTGTAATAGCCCCATATCAAGCGTATGCAACTGAACATTTTTTAAAGCATCAGGCACTTGGTTGTTCACGATTTTTAGCGCCAAACCTTCAACAACAGCCGTTTTTCCTACACCAGGTTCACCAGTTAAGATGGGGTTGTTTTGGCGTCGACGCATCAGGATATCTAGCATTAAACGTATTTCAAACTCACGACCGATAACAGGGTCGATAAGGCCATTTTGTGCCTTTTGGGTCAGGTTAATCGTATATTGATCAAGTGCTGGCGTTTTGTTTTTAAGCAGATGTTGTGCAGGTTCAGTGCTTTCGCTTGGCGCTGTTTCCTGTAAAACGTCTTGTTCAATACTGTTTGAGCATAGGTCCAAAAATTTATGCTTCATTGTGTCGATCGGGAACAGTTCAAATTGGCTCGAAGCGCGTAATGCCATTTGATGCAAATCTGGTGCTGTTAAAAGTGCTACCAAAATATGACCTGTTCGAATGACAGGATTTTGTTCGGCTGAAGCAAGTAGCCACGCTTGCTCTAATAAACGAATAATGGATTGAGCAAAGATAGGGGTGCGAGTATTTCCTTTAGGCAACTGGGAAAGACTGAGTTGTAAATCCTTAACTAAAAAATCATGGGAAATTTTATATTTTTCAACTAATAAGTGGAGATCATTTGGCTCTTGTTGTTCTAATAATTCAAGAAAAAAATGCTCAATTTCGATTTCATAATTTTGTTGATTAATACAACTATTTGCAGACTTCTCTAGAGCAACACGCGCATGATTAGATAGCTTCTTAATTAATATTTTAAGGTTATTCATATGTAACTCAGTCATGCTTTATAGCAAAATTTTTACAAGACAAATATGCCAATGGCTATCTGTGTTTTTAGTGTAAATATAAAATTATTTATAAATTAGCATTTTATAAGTTATTATAAATGCTATTTGGCAGGTATTTTATATATATGCCATCATAATACACAAATGAAATTTAGATAAAAGAGAAGATATATTACAAAAAGCAAACATAGTTACTTTTGAGTAACATTTCTTTCCTTGACTTTGGGTGTTATATTTTTGTTAAATCCAAGCGCATTATATAAGCAGAAATATTTACCTAGGGTGTGTATATTTTAAATCGAAGTTACTGATAATAATTTTAATTTTTTATTCATAAAGATTTGAGGCAAGTTTTGAAAAAATATTATTTAATTTTACCTACATTCGTTTTATTAACAGTGACACCATTTGCTTTTGCAGCGGCAGAAGAGGGTATTAGTTTAAAAAATAAGTGTATTAAAGATTACCCTTTAGTAAAAGGTGAATCTGATCACGATTTACTAGGTTTATATGCACAGATTTGCGATAGTAAAAATAAAAAAAATGATGAGCTAAAAAATAAATTATTGGTTCAAGCGGCAAGTCGATATCAAGAACTCGGGAAAAGTTATAAAGCACTTCAACTGGTTGAAGAGTTGAATGCGCGAAATATTAATCATACATCATTAACAGATACTCGGTTTTTAGCTGGCGTTTCGATTGCAAATACGGCGTTAAACCATATGCGTCAAGAAGAAATGCGCTATTTATCTGCAGATTTAACCTATCCGCCTGCCAAAGATTTGTCCAATCTCGTTCGTAATTCTTTGCCTGCGCCAGATACGAGTGATGCAAAGGCTGTGGTGATCAAAGCACCAAAGAAAACCACGCGTAAGACTGCGAGTTCAACCAAACAAACCACAAAGAAAACAACGGCTCAGGTGGCAAAACCCAAAAAAGTTGAGAAAGCACAATCAACTGAAGTCTCGAGCAAACCGAGTACAAATCCCTTCAATTCACTTTAAAAACTTTCATTTTTGAAATAATAAAAAACAGGATTTTCATATGGCTAAACGTGAAAGCGTCCAAAAAAAGTTACAGCGTATTCGACCACCTCGGGTACAACTGACTTATGATGTTGAAGTTGGTGATGCTAAAGAAATCAAAGAATTACCATTTGTTGTTGGCGTTCTAGGTGATTTTTCCGCGGCATCTGAAATAGAAAAAACCAAGCTCAAAGACAAAAAATTTATTAATGTTGATTTAGAAAACATTGATGAAGTCATGGAGTCTTTAGCACCACGTGCAGCCTATCAAGTTGAAAATACATTGACTGAAGATGGTGGGCGTATGTCTGTCGATTTGACGTTTAAGTCGATGGAAGATTTTCGTCCTGAAAATGTGGTTCAGCAAGTGGATCCTTTGAAAAAGTTGGTAGAAGCTCGCGAACGTTTGACTGATTTGCGCAACAAAATTTCGAATAATGAGCGCTTAGAAGATCTACTTGATCAAGTTCTGCAAAATACAGATCAAGTGCGTAAAATGAGTGTGGAGGCTGAAAATGAATAATGCCCAATCCGCTGCAGTTGCTCAAGATACTACTGAAGAATTTACGCTCTTAGATTCAATTGTTGAACGTAGTCGAATTGCGCGAAATGAAGAAGAGCATGATCGAGCTAAAAGCTTAATTGGCGAACTCGCTAAGGAAGTGATGGCGGGGACGATTACTGTTTCAGAAAATATGACATTATCGATTGATAAGCGTATTGCTGAAATTGATGCACTCATTTCAACGCAGCTCAGTAAAATTATCCATGACGAACAATTTCAAAAAATTGAATCGACATGGCGCGGTTTATATTACTTTTGCCAAGAAACGCCATCTAATCCATTGATTAAGATTCGTATGTTGAATACAACGAAGAAAGAATTAATCAAGGATTTTCAAGGCGCAACGGACTTTGATCAAAGTACATTGTTTAAAAAGATCTATGAAGAAGAATATGGGTCATTTGGTGGTGCGCCATATGCCACATTAATTGGCGATTTCGAGTTTGATCGTACACCTTCAGACATGTATTTGCTGGAACAAATTTCACATGTTGCTGCAGCTGCACATGCACCCTTTATTTCTGCAGCAGATGCTAACATCCTCGGGTTGGAATCCTTTACGGATATTGACCGTCCGCGTGAAGTATCTAAAATTTTCGAAACCGCTGAATATGTCCAGTGGCGTTCTTTCCGAGAAAGTGATGATGCGCGTTATGTTGCATTAACGATGCCGCGTGTATTGGGGCGTCTGCCTTATCACCCTAAGGAAGGTACAGCGACTGAAGGCTTTAATTTTGTGGAAGAAGTCTCTGGGCAAAATCATGATGAATATTTATGGATGAATGCAGCCTATGCTTTTGGCACGCGTTTGACCAATGCTTTTGATATGCATGGTTGGTGTGCTGCCATTCGTGGTGTTGAAGGTGGTGGTTTAGTAGAGGGATTGCCCGTTCATACCTTTAAAACCAGTGATGGTGAAGTGGTCTTTAAATGTCCAACTGAAATTGCCATCACCGACCGTCGTGAAAAAGAACTCAGTGATCTTGGCTTTATTCCTTTAGTACATTGTAAAAACACGGATTATGCAGCATTTTTTGGTGCGCAATCGACGCAAAAACCTAAAAAGTATAATAGCGATTCTGCCAATGCAAACTCGGCTTTATCTAGCCAAATTCAGTACATTATGGCCGTTTCGCGTATTGCACATTATTTAAAAGCCATGATGCGAGACAAAGTCGGAAGTTTTGCTTCGGCTGGAAACATTGAAACATTTTTAAATGAGTGGTTGGCTCAATATATTTTGCTTGATGACGGGGCTTCACAAGAGGCGAAAGCGCAATATCCGCTGCGTGAAGCATCTGTCAAAGTTGTAGAGAACCCAGCACAACCGGGGCACTACAAATCTGTGGTTTTCTTAAGACCACATTTCCAGTTGGATGAGTTGTCAGTATCACTGCGACTTGTTACTGAGTTACCTCAGTCCTCAAACTAATTTGAGTGCCAACACATAATAACTTTAGAATAGGAAAAGATTACAAATGAAAGACATATACGTACAGTTCAGAGGTAAATATAAGGTCGATGGCGAGTCACGTGATACAGAGCATCAAGGCTGGTTAGAGGTGAACTCTTGGTCACATAATATTCGTCAGCCAAAGTCTGCAACATCATCAAGTGTTGGTGGCCATACGGCGGAACGTGTTGAACATTCTGATATGCTGTTTGTTAAAGATTTGGATGCAACCAGTCCAAAACTTTGGGAAGCATGTTCGGCAGGTTATACCTTTGATGAAGTACAAATTGATTTTTATCGTGCAAATGGCGATAAGCGCATCAAGTATCTACAAATTAAATTGAAGCATGTTTTGGTTTCAAGTGTTACGCCAACAGTCAGTGAGGAAGGTGTTCCGCTTGAAGGGTTTGGTTTGAAATATGCTGCTGTGGAATGGACGTATAACCAGCAAGATATTAATGGCACACAAAAAGGTGCTGTGACCAAGAAATGGTCTCTATCAAACAATACTGCATCATACGCTGCATAAAAATAACTGAAAAAATAAAGGCTAACCATCGTTGGCCTTTATTTATGCGAGATGATTTTAATCAACATGAATCTAGATCAGCTTTATCCCTATGGGTTTAGAAAAACGCTATTTGACCGATTACTACCGACCACTGAACAGGACCGATTGGGGATGTCTCTTCAGGAGCTACGTGAATCCGTCGCGACCGACTTAGAAGATTTGTTGAACAGTCGTATGGCCAATTTTAATGATTCAATTGATGCTTTTCCGTTGGTAAAAAAGTCCATTGTTCAGTTTGGAATCATTGATTTTGTTGGATTATCGACTGCGAATCCGACCGATCGCGATAAAATTTGCCAATCGATTGCAGCGTCTATTACAGCGCATGAGCCGAGACTAAAACAAATCAAAGTTGAAATGTTGCTCGATGGGCAGAATATGGGGGCCTTGTGTTTGAGTATTCAAGCCTATTTAAATATTCATCCTTTATATGAACCCGTCATTTTTGATGCTTTGCTCAAACCGACAACACAACAATATGTTATTTCTGCAAGAGCTTAATGGGGCTGATTTGTGATTGAAGAATTATTACCGTACTACGAAAAACAATTACAAGAATTTGGGCAGCAGTCCCGTGAGTTTTCGCAAAAATATCCAAAAATTGCTCAGCGTTTATCCTTAAACCAAGAGCAAGTAGATGATCCACATATAGAACGCTTAATTCAGTCCTTTTCTTTAATTGCAGCAAGAATCGATAAGAAACTGGCGGACAGTTACGACATCTTTACTCGGTCTTTGTTTGAGGTGATGTTCCCTCAATACCTCAAACCATTTCCTGCATGTACTGTGGTCAGTTTTGAAGACCTAAATAAGTGTAAACAATTAACTGAAGCTCATCTTATTCCTAAAAATACTGCAATAAAATCAAGAAGTTTTAAAGGTGTACAGTGTGAATTTAGCACCACACAAGAACTAAAGTTATTACCCATTGAACTTAGTCATCTCAATTTTAAAACGAATCCTAGTGCGCATATGCATTTAAATCAAAATGCAACGCTTAGCTTAGGATTTAATATTTTTAATCAGGCACATCGAATTTTAGAAAAAGAAAATTTGCCTATTTATTTGGATGCGATATCCAATTTTCCACTACAAGTTTTGGATGCTGTGTTCCAGTCGAGTACAGGATTTTCATTAAAGGTTGGTCATCGCGTCATCGACATCCCAAATCCTTTTAGTATCTTGGGTTTTGCTGAAAGTGAAAGTCTGTTGCCCTTGGATCAACATACACATCATGCATACCGGCTGTTGATGGAATATTTCTGTTTTTCTGAAAAATTTAACTTTCTCAATATGAACTTAGGTTTGTTAAAACATTTAGAAAAAGAGCAAAATCAGTTTGAAATTTTGATTCATCTTAAACTGAATTTAAATGATCAGGTCAATATTCGAAATTATTCTGAGTTAAATGTCGCAAACTTTAAATTATATGTGGTACCAGTTATCAATTTATTTAAAAAACAGGCTGAACCTCAAAAAATTAATCATCAACAGCTCGAATATCCTTTAATTACCGATGCTCATCATCCTGAGTTTTATCAAACTTATTCGATTACTAAAATGCAAATGATTCGTGAAAAGTCGAATAAAGATCAAACTACTTTTGACATTTATCCATTTTTTGCGATGAGTCATTATCAAAAGGATGAGACTCAGTTTTTTTATAGTTTGAATTCGGCACAGCTACAAAATAAATATGTTGAAACAGGTTATAGTATTATTTCAAAACATTTATCACCTGAAACAACCAAATCTGATTTTATCAGTACGCAATTATTATGCTCCAATCGTGATTTACCCCATGAGGCATTGAGCCAAGCCAACAATATATTAAATTTGAATGATAGTAGTCTAGCACGGCGAGCTGTGGTTTTAAAAAGACCGAATAAACCCTATTACTTTGAACAAAATAAAAAAGAGCAATGGCGGATCATTTCGCATTTATCATTAAATACTTTATCTCTCACTAAGGGAGATGCTCTAAGCCATATTCAAGAACTACTTGAACTCTACAATCTGCCTCAGCTTAAAGAAAACCACCTTATTATTAATGCGATTCAGTCGGTTAATTTTGAATTAAAGCAAAAGATGGTGGATGCAAAACCATTCCCACTTTTTATACGAGGGCTGAAAGTGAATCTAGGGATAGATTCAAAAGTGTTTCGAGGACATAGCCTGTATATTTTTAGTCAGTTGTTGTCGCATGTCTTTAATCTAAAAGTCCAGATGAACAGTTTTGTCGATGTTGTTATTTCAGATGCTCAATCTCAACAGGAGTTATACCAATGCGTGCAGAACGTTGGTGGCAAGACACTTCTATAGTTGATGTATTGGTTGAACAACCAAACGCTTTTGAATTTATTCAGGCCACGCGATTATTACGTCATGCGGAAGCTCCCCATGCTCAAAAAGAAGGGGATTGGGCAAAGCAATTTAAGTTTCATAGTTCACTGAATCTCAATTTTCCGAATGCAGAAATTGAAAGTTTGACCCTTGACGAAGAAAAAATTCACTTAACCAATTTAATGATTGGTTTAACAGGGATTCAGGGCACCTTACCGTATAGCTATACCAATAAAATTAAACAAAGTGCGCGTATACAACGAAATGAAACACTTCATTTTTTAGGTTTATTTAATCACAAGCTCACGGCGCAATATGTGGATGCATCTTTAGCTTACCATTTACCGATTCGCTATGAGATTGAGCAAGAAAACCATTACCTCGATATTTTACATGCATTGAATGGCTATGTGAGTGCGCAACATGAGCAGCAGGATTTAGATGATTATTTTGCCGAATTCGCTGGGTTAATGCAGGGGCAAAATAATACAGCACATGCGCTAAAAACCATGCTGAGCTGTGTGTTTAAGCAACCCTTTAAGATTAAAGAATTTGTTGAAGAGATCTTTCATTTGTCCCCTGAACAGAGAAGCACACTGGGGGGCAATAATCAATTGGGTATTAATACCTTTTGTGGAGAAAATATCCGTCAAATAGATGGAAAAATTGAAATAGAAGTTGGCCCCGTCTCATACACCGAGTATTTAAAATTTTTACCCGATCAAGCTGAGAGTATAAAACTTAAACGATTACTTGCAAGCTGGCTCAGTCCAACGCTTGGGGTGGATTTAAGAATCATCCTGAGGAAAGAGGATATTCAACCGATTCAGCTGAGTTCAACGATGACCATTGGTTTATCACAAGGCGTTTTTTTAATGCCGATGCCGACCGAACACAATCACGAAACCTGTTATACATTGATGGGGATGGGGCATGCTTAAGCTCTTTATTGGTACTTTGAGCAGCTTATTGTTGCTTGTCGCAGGAATCATCATTTTTTACTGGCGTGACATTCAGTATGACCCAACTGGGGCAGACCTGCTTAATTATTTACTTCTATTTCCACTGATTCTGTGCGTAATTTTATGGTCTCCAGTATTTATTTATCATGCCATTAAAGCTCACCAAAAGCGCAAAGAGCAACAAAAACAAGCGCAAGTAGAGCAGCATCAGGATGATGAGAACCAACAGGCTGAAGCTGTTGAAGTTCAGTGGTTAAACCTGAATATTTATTCCTCGTCTGCATATAGTGCCTTTGGGGAAAATGACGAGATTCTTGACGAGATTAAAAAATTTAAAAGCCCAGAGCTCGATACGCAATTACAAAATGCCTATGGCTTACCGATGCTGTCTTATCGCATACATGCACTAGATCATGTCATTATAAATCAGGACGATGATGAAGTCGTTGATCATCCGCGCCATCTGCGAATTCAAGCCCTGATCGAGCATCAACTAGAGCAACATGCAGAAACATTGTGGCAAATCTCGCAGCATTTAAAGCAATCGGCCTTATTTTATGACAGTGAATTGGCCTATGAATATCGTATGCATCCGGCATGGATTGATCCTACGAGTGAATATGATAGCAATGAACCAGAGGAACAACCTGATGTGCAGCAGGTTGCTAAATTAAACCGTATCAATATACATATTCTGCTGCCTGAATCGATGTTACATGTTTGGAATGAAGAACAAAGCAGTGGCGTCGTACAGGACTATTTAAGTTCATTAGGCGTGATTACGCAGCAAATTCATCTTGAGCACCATTATTTCAGTCAAGAAACAGCCTATAAAGATTGGATGCTGTTATTGGAGCAAATTTCTCAGCAGTCAGAGGAAATCACGCTCATCCTGAATGTAGATTCTGAAATTGACCAAGAACTGCTCGATGAAAAAACATGGTTAACCGATCATTACTTGCCTGCTGAATATGCCTCTAGTTGGTGCTTAGCATCATCTTCTTTAGCATTACTTGATATCACCCCCTTAAAACAACTCAAGATTGCACTAAACGAGGCCAATCTTGCTAATCATTTTGCATCCCCAGCGATGAAGCAATTAGAACAATTTAAAGATATTCAGCCTTTTGTGCTGATGCTCGATGATATTACAGACATTCAAACCATGAAAAAACTTAACCAAATTTTCGATCGAAGTGGGATTGAATCGCATCACTTCATTCATACCAAACAAAGCTTTGGACATACGCAGCATTTGGCCAAAGTATTTGGATTTATGTTGAGTATGCATTTGCCTGATGAGTTGATGGCGATGATTTATAGCATTGATCAAATGTCTACACATTGTTTTCTACATGCGTGTGAAGACAGTAATATCCCTGTAGAACCAACCATTTAAATTAAAAAAGAATAAGAGAGTATTGTGAATTCTTTATTTTATAACGTCTTAGGTTATGTTTGGCAGTATGTGAGCAACCCGAAAGCTATTATGGCTATATCGGGTTTTGTGGCACTAATGGCCATGTATAACGTCATTCCAGCCAAAATCTTTTGGCCTTTAATGATTTGTTATGTATTCGGGTTGATGCTGTGGGGGATTTATTTACTCATTGTACGTCGTCGACATGCAGCACAAGGTGAAGCACTTGCCGATGCCATTGCACATGACACCAATGCAGAATATGGCAAACAAAAAAACAAAGATGAACTTCATTTGATTCAGCAACAAATGAAAGAGTCTATTCAGTTGATTCGAAAATCAAAACTGGGGGATAAAAAGGGCAATGCTGCACTCTACGAGTTGCCATGGTATATGGTAATTGGTAATCCTGCTGCAGGTAAAAGTTCGGCCATTTATAATTCGGGTTTAAAGTTTCCTTTTGAAGAAACTCATCAAAAATCAGTTTCTGCTGGATTAAGTGGAACGCGTCATTGCGACTGGTTTTTTTCAACAGAAGGCGTGTTATTAGATACTGCGGGTCGTTATTCCGTTTATGCGGAAGATCATTTTGAATGGTTAGGTTTTTTAAATATCTTGAAAAAAAACCGCTCAAAAGCACCAATCAATGGCTTGATCGTGATTGTCAGTATTGCTGAGTTAGTGAGTAACAGTCCAGAAAAGTCGATCAAACTGGCAAAGAATTTACGTGCACGAATTCAAGATCTTACTGAGCGCTTAGAGGTTTTTTCACCTGTTTATTTGGTCTTCTCTAAAATGGATCTGATAGCAGGCTTTACTGAGTTTTTTGAATGCTATGAAGTCGGTGAGTTTGATCAGGTTTGGGGGGCGACACTGCCTTATACAACCGATGGGGCTAATAATGCTGTTGAATTGTTTGAAAAACATTATTCCATTTTATATGACGGTTTAAAAGGCGTCAGTACGACACATCTCAGCCGTCGACACTCGCAGAATATTTCTCCAAGTGTCATGACATTTCCTTTAGAGTTTAAGAGCTTAAAGCCTGCGTTAAAGACATTTATCGGCACGCTGTTTGAAGATAACCCTTATCAATTTAAACCTGTTTTCCGTGGCTTTTATTTCACCAGTGCACTGCAAGAAGGCATTATTGAAAGTCCAATGACCGAGCAAATTGCTCAAGACTTTTTATTGCAAAAAGGTTTAGACAATGAAAATGGCATTCCAACGCGCTCAGTTTCGCAAAACCATGGCTATTTTTTAAAAGGTTTATTTTCAGACATTATTCTGAAAGACAAGAACCTCGTTAAACAACATATTAACCCTAGCCGAAAGCGTCAGCGTTATATTGCCTTTGTTGCCGCTTTATTTGGTGTAGCTATTATTCTAAGTCTATGGGTGTGGTCTTATCGGAATAATCAACAATTGATTGCAGACGTACAAGCCGATTTAGACAAAGTCGTTTTACTTGAAAAGCAATCGGGTCAAGAGTTGTCTACACAACTGAGTGCACTCTTGATTTTACAGGAACGCATGCAGCAGTTGGACCAATTTGAAGAAGATCGTCCTTTAAAGCTGGGTTTTGGTTTATATCAGGGAGATGAGCTGCGGGAGAAGCTAAAAACAGAATATTTAAAAGGTGTTGAGCAAATCGTCTTGATTCCAACACAACAAAATATTGCCCAATATCTACAGCGGGTGAAAAGCAATGAAGAAAAATTGCGTACAAACCACGCAAATGTAGAGCTGACACCTGTTGCAAAAACACAGCAATATTTAGAGCCTAATGATGCAAACCCACAAGATGCATACAATGCTTTAAAAGCCTATTTAATGATGGGCAATACTCAATATATGGATGCAAGTCATTTAAGTGATCAAGTCACACGTTTCTGGCGTTCATGGTTGGATAATAATCGTGGTCAAATGCCTCGCGGAGAAATGATCCAGAAGGCAGAGCAAATTTTGTCGTATAGCATGACTTTAGCTAGCGATCCTAAATTTCCTGTACTCAGCTCAGACAGCTTAGTGGTGGATCAAACGCGTCAAGTTCTCTTGTCTGTTGTTCGTGGAATGCCTGCACGAGACCGTGTTTATAATGAATTAAAAATGCGTGCGGCTGTCCGTTATCCAGCATTAACCATAAAACAAATGCTTGGTGATGCTAATCAAAATGCAATCTTAGGCAGTTATGCATTACCGGGTATGTTTACACATGCTGCATGGTCAGAATATGTTGAACAGGCCATCGATGAAGTTGCAAAACGTCCTACGGATACCAAAGACTGGGTACTTAACAGTACACAATCAGATGACTTGTCATTTAGTGGTAGTCCAGATCAAATTCGTAAACAACTCACAGAACTCTATAAAAAAGAATATATTGCGGAGTGGCGGAAATTTTTAGGTGCGATACATTATGCAAAAGCTAAGGATTATGGACAACAGGCGAGTTTCGTTCAAGTTTTAGGCGAGCCTGAAAACTCACCCATTCGAAGTGTTTTTGATCGTGTTGCGAAAGAAACCAGTTGGGACAATCCAGTCGTAATGGCGGAGCTGGCAGCGCCGCAAACAGGTTTTGTGGCTTGGTTTAAACGTAAAGTATTAAGACGAGATGAAACTCAGCTTGATGCCAAAGTCATGAATCAAGCGCAAGGCCCGATTTCTAAAGAATTCCAGATGTTTTATCAGTTGGTGCGTAAGCGTGACGACCAACAAAATAAGTCTTTGCTTGATGAATACATGCAATCTTTAGCTCAAGTCCGAAGTAAATTCAATGACTTGAAAAGCTCAGGGGATATTGGACCATCTGCGATGAATTTGGTTAAGTCGACCATTAATGAGCAAAATTCTGTCTTTAATACAACACAGAAGCTGGTCGATGAAAAAATGTCTGTGGGCCTGTCTGAGGTTGATCAGAAACTGCTCCAAAAACTGTTGATATCGCCACTGACACAATCATTTGAAAGTTTAATTCTTCCAGCACAAGATGAGATGAATAAGCTATGGGTTATGCAAGTCTACCAACCTTTCAATACGAACCTGAGTAAAAAATATCCTTTTAACTCTTCAGCGACACTGCAAGCAACCAGCAATGAAATTAGCCAGATTCTTGGCGAAAATGGCAGTATTGCGCGTTATGTCAAAGAGTATCTTGATCCACTGGTTATTCGTCGTGGTTATACCTTGACTTCTAAGACATGGAAAGATTTAGGGATTAGTTTAAATCCACAATTTGTAATGAATTTTCAAAGCTATGTTGCGCCAAGTAATGGCATGGCAACAGGAGCGTTAAATCAAGCTTCGTCTGCACCTACTGGTACAGCGCAATCGAATTTTCAATTTTACCCAATTGAAAATCCTAAGTTTTTATCCTATACCATTGATATTGATGGACAAAGAATGCTTTATGAAAACGGCATTCAACAATGGGTGAATTTTGTATGGCCAAATGCCGGAGCAATTCCAGGTGCACGTATTACAGCCATTGATTTAGATGGGAAAACGCATACGATTTTTGAGGCGCCTGGTGAATATGGCATTAATCGTTTAATTGACGGTGCTGAGCGAACGCAACGTGGCGGAAGCTATGAAATGATTTGGAGAAATCAGCAAAATCCAGAGCTTGCAGTAAAAGTCAATTTCCGTTTAATCAGCGGGGACGCCAATGGTGGAGTAGGCGGGCAGCGCAGTTACAATGGCATGCAACTGGTTGATCAAATTGTCACCAATAAATCCGTACGTGTGGTGGCAGCGCAAACCACACCTTCAGCAACAGCTGCAAGTCCTAAAGCTCCAACACCAGGTATACAGGAGCCTCGTTTATGATTTCTCGAAAGTGGCTAGGTTGTAAGGAGTATTGCGATGGATGAACTGCGGACCTTAGCTTTATATTATGGAAAATGTCCTGCACGTGGTGATTTCTTAAAAACACGCGGCCAGTATGCCTTAATTCAACTGATTGATCAGTGGATTACTGAAGCATTAGAACATGCCATGCAATCAGAGGGATTTAGTCAAGCGTATGAAAATCTACCTTCATTAGACTTTTTTATTGCCAATCCACAAGAAAATAATTTTCTTGTGGCAAATTTGATAGCCAGTCACGATAGTTCTGGTCGTCAATTTCCAATGGTATTGAGTCATTTATTAGAAGTTGAAAATAGTTTTGATAATCTTATTTATGCGCCATATCGCTATAAGCAAACTTTAATAGATTTATTTCAAAAGAATCGTGTGGTACGTTCAATACGTGACCCCAATATCGTGCTCGATAAATTATCTAAATTAAATAATGAGATACAGGTTTTTAATCACAGCGAAGTTTCGGCATTTTATGAACACCATACGATACATTCATTTGCTCAATTACTAAGAATGACCAGTTACGAGCTTGCACAAAGCATGATTGGACTCGGATTATTGTTACAGCCCGTCATTCAACATGGTACTAGTCGCTTAACTAAAGTGTTGATTTTACCTATTAATAACTCTAGCTACTGCTATGAAATTGCAGCTTTTTGGGTAAATCTAATCAGTTTTTTTATTCAAAATCAAAATGCTGAGCTTCTGATAGGGATTTTACATAGCGAAAAACCAGTACTTCTTTTTGGCTTTCAAGGGGCAGATATTATGACCTTAAGTGAAATTTTCACGCAAAAGTTAGATTCAGATCACTGGGTTTCATTGGTTCAAGCCAATTGGATTGATGCATATTTAGAGCAAAATGCCGGTTTGGCAACGCTGGAGCAAGCTTTGTGTGAGCGGCAATTGAGCTTAATACAAGCTGTGAAACTTTTTAAAAAAACTTTTATAGATTAGTAAAATATGAAAATAAATCATAGATTTAAGTCGAATAAATGGCTGCTGACTTTAACGTTGGTTTTGAGCGTGAATGTCTGGGCTGAACCGATTATTGTTGAAGGTGTTGTTCCAAATGATGCCAGTAAGCAAATCATTTTAAACAAGATGTATAGTGTTTATGGCACTGACCAAGTGATTGATAAAATAAAGGTTAAAGCGGTTAATGCTCCAAATGGTTGGAGTGAATCTGTTGCGAATATGGTGGTTCCAGAGTTAAAAAAAGTTCACCAAGGTAAACTTTCTGTACGTGGTACGCAAATGGAACTTAATGGAAAAATATCGAGTTCAAATGAAGTTCAGCCAACAACAAGTTTATTCCAAAGTTTAGTAACGCCACCATATCGCTTGAATGCGCAGCTTTCTGTCAATCAGGCTGAACAGCAAATCATAGATGAAGCGCTTAAAAACAGAATTATAGAATTTGAATCTGGCAGTGCAGTTTTGGCTGTGAGTGGGACTCAGATCTTAGATGAAATGGCGGTGGCTCTAAATAAGGTTGGTGGGAAAAAGGTTAAAATTATTGGACACACAGACAGCTCAGGTGATGCTGTAAAGAATCTGGCTTTAAGTAAAGAGCGTGCTGTAGCTGTTAAAAACTACTTGATCAATAAAAGTATTTCTGCAGAACGTTTAAGTGTTGAAGGATTGGGCTCGAACAAACCTGTTGCTGATAATGCAACTACAGATGGCCGTAAGAAAAACCGTCGAATTGAATTTGATGTGATCTAAGTTATTCATAAAAAGCCACATAATCAAGTGTGGCTTTTTATGAATAACTTAGATTGCGTATAATGTATATTATGTTAAATAGCATATCCAAGACTGTAGCCTACACAACCTCAGTTGGTGCTACAGCTCGACATTGTGAATCTCAGTAAAATTATATTCACGATGCCGAGTACGCTAATGAACATAATATACGTTATGCCGAAATCTACGCGCGCAGCCTATGGATGTGATGATCTAACTTTATAAAAAACTGTTTGAGCTGATCTATTTCTCTATCGTTGTCTAATTCTGAATTTTGCAGTTGTTCAAGCACGTTCTCCAGTAGATCGCGCATGTACACATAGTCCGCCTTGGTTAAAACACCCTTTGATCTGTCATAGCTTCCAGTTTTGTGCAAATGTGGGTTTACACGCATAAATCTTTACTAGCATCTTATTTATGCCTGATCTTTAGAATACCAACTTCGGTACTTATCTAAGAAGAAATAAGTTGTTCAGGTGATTTAAAACTAAAATAAACCTTTGGATTTTCAATAGCTAATGTTTCTAAAGTCTCAGCAAACGAAGCGTAGAAATGCACTTTTATGAATGTCTCCTGCTATTTCAGCACACATCAATATTAATTACGCTTAAATTCCAACCCTCTCATTTTTCAACCAACTCAGGTTATAATGATAGCCTCCCAAAATATGGTTAATCTATTATGAACGCCTCCAATGACCCTCTACACGGCAAAAAACTTATTGACATTTTAGATGAATTATTAGATTACTACGGTGGCTTTGAAGGCTTAAGTCGTAAAATTGAAATTAGATGTTTTTGCATAGATCCAAGTGTTAAGTCATCATTACGATTTTTACGTTCAACACCATGGGCACGTGAAAAAGTAGAAAGCTTATATTTGTATGTCTTACGCCAAAAAGCCAAACAGAAATCGTAACTTTCAAAACCCCAACCTCAGCCTATATTTTATACCAAACAGTAAACTAAAATTATTGAATAGACACTGATTTTGTAGACATTTTTTAATTAGTGGTGGACTACCAAGACTCTCCTAGAAAAATCTAGTCTATACCGCTATGGTTTATTTAAAAACTTATTTTCTATCTTTACTAGGCTGTATGATCAAAATCATACTGGCACTCAACACTGTAAATTTAAGAATGAATCTGTACGTACAGACTCACTCCCTATCGCTAAAGATATTAGAAATAGCTACATAGAATTTATTTCTAGCTTATTCAAATTTGTCGTTCAAATTAGACTTTACTACGGATGAACAATAATTTTTACTGCAGACTCATTATTATGAATCAGCGTTTCAAAGCCTTTAGAAACCAGATCATCTAATGCAATACGTTGGGTAATAAAAGGTTCTAGATTAATCTTACCTTGCTCTACTAAACGGATAGTTTCCTGATGATCATTTACATAAGCAATCGTGCCACGAATATCTAGCTCTTTCATCACCACACTATGTACATTAATTGTGGCAGGATGGCTCCAAATAGAAACGATAACGACTACACCAGTTGGTTTCATTGCTGCAACGAGTGTATCCATGACTTTATTGACACTACTACATTCAAAAGCGACATCTACACCGCGGTCTTCTGTAATTTTCATTACCTCAGCAACTACATCAACCTGAGATGGGTCTAGTACATAATCGGCAACACCCGCTTCTATCGCTTTTTCTTTACGTTTTGCACTCAGTTCAGTAATGATGACCGTGAGACCTTTAGCCTTTAAAATAGCAGATAAAAGTAAGCCTATTGGGCCTGCTCCACCAACCAGTGCGATATCGCCAGCTTTTGCGCCACTTCTGACATAGGCATGATGACCGACAGATAAAGGTTCTATCAATGCTGCTTGGTCTAAAGGAATATCATTTGAAATAGGATGTACCCAACGCCGCTGAACTGCAATTTTTTCAGAAAGACCACCACCGCGTCCGCCTAAACCAATAAAGTTCATATTTTTTGATAAATGATACTTATCATTCGGGCCAGTCGGTACATCATCTGCAATAATGTAGGGTTCAACGACGACATGTTGTCCAATTTGGATATCGTCTACCCCCTCACCAACTGCATAAACTACGCCTGAAAATTCATGTCCCATTGTTACAGGTGCAGATTCTCCCGAAATTGGATGTGGATGACCACAAGGTGGAATAAAAATAGGGCCTTCCATGAATTCATGTAAATCTGTACCGCAAATACCGCACCATGCAACTTGAATTCCAACTGTGCCTGGAAGTACTTTCGGTTCAGGGATATCTTCAATTCGAATATCCCCTCGATCATAAAAACGAGCTGCTTTCATTGTGTATTCCTTATGTTGATATTAACGGTAAACCATTCCACCATCTGTCAAAATAGACTGACCTGTAATATAGTTTGCATCCTCGCTGGCTAAAAATGCAACTAATGCAGCCACGTCATCTGGTGTTTCAGCACGTCCTAAAGCAATACCATCTACATATTTTTTATACGTTTGACCAATTGGTGCACCTGTAATTTCAGAGAACCGCTGATCTATTTCGACCCACATGTCTGTCCCAACAACACCCGGACAATAGCTATTTACAGTAATTTTAGCACTGGCATATTCTTTAGCCGCAGCTTGCGTCAATGCACGAACTGCAAATTTAGTTGCCGAATAAACACCGAGTAAAGCAAAACCTTCATGACCTGCGATTGAGCATGCATTAATAATTTTTCCAGCCTGTTGGCGTTGTTTAAATTTATTTGCTGCGGCTTGAATCCCCCAAAGTACACCACCGACATTGATGTTCATAATTTGGTTAAATTCACTCGGCGTTACTTCTGCCAAAGCTTTGACTTGTGCAATACCTGCATTATTAATCATGATATCAAAACCATTAAGTGTCGATTCTGCATGATTAATAGCGTCACTGATTTGTATTGGATCTGAAATATCCGCAATAAATGTGGTGGCTTTTACGCCAAAGGCTTCAACCTCTTGTTGAACAGTATTTAACTTTTCTTGGTGAAGATCGACCAATCCAATATGAACACCTTCTTGTGCTAAACGTAAGGCAATACCGCGTCCAATACCTTGTGCCGCACCCGTAATTAATGCAACTTTATTGTTTAAACCTCTAGGCATGTTGCGACTCCTTAAATATGGATTGCACGTTGCATCGCCGACAAGACCGACTCATGCATCGCCTCAGATAAAGTAGGATGAGGGAAAATGACCTGTGCTAAGCTTTCATCGGTTGCTTCTAGATATTTTGCGATCGCAAAACCTTGGATGTGTTCGGTGACTTCATGCCCAACCATGTGAGCACCCAACAATTCACCTGTTTCCTGACTAAAAATGGTTTTAACAAATCCTGCGCTATCGCCCAAAGCCAATGCCTTACCATTGGCTTGCAAAGGAAACTTACCCACATTGATATTCAAGCCCGCAGCTTTCGCTTTCTGTTCTGTCAAACCAATACTGGCTACTTGCGGATGGGTAAAGATACAGCCCGGAATTTGTGTACGATCTAAAGCATGTACATGACTTAGGCCTGCAATTTTCTCCACACAAAGAATGGCTTCATGACTGGCTTTGTGTGCCAAACACGGTGCGCCTGCGACATCACCAATTGCATAAATGCCCACTACATTGGTTTTACACCATGAGTCGACTTTAATAAAACCATCCTCAAATTCAATTCCCAAAGCTTCTAGGCCAAGATTTTCAGCATTCGGTTTCACGCCAATAGCTGAAAGCACCTTTTCAACAGTAATGATTTGTACACCTGTGGCAGTTTCAATATGACAATGTACTTGAGCCTGATCAGTTTCTATTTTTTTTACAGTCGCTTCAGTTAAAACCTGCATACCCTGCTGTTCAAATTGCTTTTGTACATACTTCGCAACTTCAATGTCTTCGCTAGGAAGAATCTGCTTTGCAATATCAACCAAGGTGACTTGGCAGCCTAAGTCTTGGTATAGGCTTGCAAACTCACTGCCTATAGCACCCGAACCAATGACCAGTAAAGATTTTGGTAATTGTTCTGGAACTAAAGCCTCTTTATAACTCCAGACCTGATGGCCATCTACAGGAATATGAGGCAAATTGGCCGCACGTGCACCTGTTGCGACAATAATATGCGGTGCAGAAATCTGCTGTTTTTGACCATTCGCATCTGTAAGCTCTAATTGCTCTTTGGCAATAAACTGGGCTGTTGCGTTAAAAACAGTGATTTGATTTTTTTTCAATAATTGACCGATACCTTGCACCAGTTGCTCAGAAACCTGTCTGCTATGATGGACCAGTTTTTGAATGTCAAAATCAATCGCGTTAAGCGTAAAGCCAAACTGCCCTGCATGTTTGAACTGCTGCGCAAGCGCAGCCCCGCTCAATAATGCCTTGGTTGGAATGCATCCCCAATTAAGACATACTCCGCCTAAGTGTTGTTTCTCAACGATTGCAGTTTTTAATCCCAGTTGCGCTGCGCGAATCGCAGCGACATATCCTCCAGGACCAGCACCAATAACCACAAGATCAAATTGTGTATCTGACATGACTATTCCTCCTACACCAAAATTAATGCAGGATTTTCGACAAACTGCTTAAATGCCGATAAGAATTGAGCACCCAACGCACCATCAATGACACGATGATCACAAGACAATGTTGCGGTCACCATTTCACGAACAACAATCTCATCATTTTCAACGACAGCACGTTTCTCTGCTGCACCTAAGGCTAGAATTGCACCTTGAGGCGGGTTAATAATGGCATCAAACTGTTGAATACCAAGCATGCCCAAATTGGAAATACTGAAACTGCCCCCTTGAAACTCATCAGGTGCCAATTTTCCAGTTTTGGCACGTGTTGCCAGATCACGCATATCATTGGAAATTTGCGCCAAAGATTTACGGTTCGCTGCTTTAATAATTGGCGTGATCAGTCCATTTTCGATGGCTACAGCAACCGAAATATCAGCCTGTTCAAACTGTAAAATCTGCTGATTCTCTTCATCAAACTGAACATTAACTTGTGGAACTTTAATCAGTGCAGCAGCAGCAGCTTTAATCAGCATATCGTTAATGGACAGTTTGACTTGCGGTACAGTACTGTTAATATGCTGACGCAAAGCCTGAACCGACTCAACATTTAAGTCTATCGTTAAGCGAAAATGTGGTGCATTGCGTTTTGCCGCTTGTAGCCGTGCAGCGATTGCTTTACGCATACCATTCATAGCTACGGTGGTGAATTTTGCTGACTCTGTTGGATGCGCATACTCAGTATGTTGAGCTTGTACAGGATTTTCCCGTTGATATACAGCTTCAACATCTTCCTTACAGACTCGTCCACGTGAACCTGATGCACGACAATCATGCAAATTAATGCCCCATTGTTTTGCCAAACGGCGGGCAACAGGTGTCGCTAGAACATCACTGTCATCTGCTTTAGATTTCGCGGCTTTCGTGCTGGCTTGATGGCGTACATCTGGCCAAGAACCACCAGCAGCTTGAACTGCGGCCTGAATATCTTGAACACTGATACGGCCTTCACGTCCAGAACCCGTAATCTGAGCCAAGTTTACATTATGCTTTTCAGCCAATTTCAAGGCATGTGGCGTTGCAAAAATATCATCGCTTTGTTGGTAGCCTTGTAATTCATCAGGAATAGAATATCCGCCTTGAGTCACCGCTTTTGATCCATTACCAACACTATTCTGTTTAGGAGCAGCTTGTACTTTGGTTTCAACTTGAGCCACATCGACTTTTTCAGGAACCGCTGCTACCGCTTTATTTTCAGTTACAGCAGGTGTTCCACCTAAAGACTGTGCAAATGCTTCAACTTCTGCATCGGAAACTTGAGCGTCTGCACAAATTGCAATGATTCCACCTACGACCAGTGTGTCACCATCGTTAGCAATAATTTTTCGTAGCAGGCCATCAAAAGGTGCCTCCAATACATTGACGATTTTTGTGGTTTCAATTTCACAAATTTCCTGTCCTTTACTAAATTGGGTACCTTCCTGAATCAGCCATTGGGCAATCGTACCCTCTTCCATGGACAAACCCCATTTTGGGATTTCTAAAGTTTTAATTTCGCTCATCCTAAGCCTCCAACGTCTTGCGTACAGCCTGTTCGATGCGTTCTACACTAGGTAGCCATTCTTTTTCTAGTACTGGTGAAAATGGTACGGGTGAGTGTGGTGGAGTGACTAATTCGATTGGTGCTTTAAGATAATGAAAGCCTTTCTGGGCGATAAGCGCAGCCACATCATGTCCGAAACCGCAACGCGCCGCAGATTCATCTACAATCACTACGCGACCTGTTGACGCCACTGATTCTAAAATGCCATCTTCGTCTAATGGAGAAATGGTTCGAGGGTCAACCACTTCAACCGAAATGCCTTCTTTTGCGAGCTTATCCGCAACTTCATTGGCACGATGCACCATCAAGCTTAAGGCAATAATGGTAATATCAGTGCCTTCACGGGTGTAATTTGCGACACCAAAAGGAATAGTGTAGGCTTCATCTGGCACTTCGCCCTTAATGTCATACAACAATTTGTGTTCACAAAATACTACTGGGTCATCATCTCGAATGGCTTGAATCAACAACCCTTTCACATCATAGGCACTTGAAGGCACCACCACTTTTAAACCAGGCACTGAGGCAAACACGTTATATGGCGACTGAGAATGCTGCGCTGCTGCGGAAAAACCTGCACCGATCATGCCTCGTACAACGAGTGGCGCTTTGGCTTTGCCACCAAACATATAGCGGAATTTAGCCGCTTGGTTATACAGCATGTCATAACACACGCCGTAAAAATCCATGAACATTAAATCTGCCACAGGTCTTAAACCCGTTGCAGCAGCACCTGCCGCCATACCAATAATCGCCGATTCTGTAATCGGGGTGTCAATGACTCGCTCAGAACCAAATTCAGTCCATAAGCCTTTGGTTACACCAAGTACACCGCCAAAACCTTCCAGTTTATTGTCATCGGTATTTTTGCCACCATGCCCACCACGAACATCTTCACCGACCACAATGACACTCGGATCTCGGCGCATTTCTAATTCAATTGCTTCTTTAATCGCGTTTCGATAACTTTTATTTGGCATTTTTCTACTATTCCTTTAGTAAGAGACGTAAACATCAGTAAGTAACTGAGAGACTTCTGGGTACTTAGCTGCGCGTGCTTTTGCAACGGCATCGTCTACATTGGCTTTAGACTGGGCATCAATCGCATCCAGTTTGGCTTCGTCAATTTTATCCTTGACTTTTTCACGGAATATTTTCAATGGGTCTTTATGTTCTTTGACATAATCCAGTTCTTCTTTGGAACGAATAAGCCCCGGATCACCTTCAAAATGTCCATAAAAACGGTTGGTTACCGTTTCAATCACACTCGGACCTTCACCACAGCGGGCACGTTCAATGGCTTTTTGTGCAACTTCATACACAGCAAAAAAGTCTGTTCCATCTACTTTTTCAGCAGGTAAGCCAAAACCTGCCGCTCGACCTGCAATGTCTTTACTGCCTACGGCATAGTCATGTGCAGTACCTTCACCAAAACCGTTATTTTCAAAAACAAAAATGACAGGGAGCTTTAACACGACAGCCATATTAATGGCTTCAAAAGTTAAGCCCTGATTTGACCCGCCATCACCGGTAAAAGATAGACCAATCCCACCATTTTTCAGTGTTTTAGCACTTAAAGCTGCCCCAATAGCCAAAGGTGGACCACCACCCACAATACCGTTTGCACCGAGCATGCCTTTATCTAAGTCCGCAATGTGCATTGAGCCGCCTTTACCACGACACAAACCATCATCTTTGCCAAAAATTTCTAACATCATGGCATGAATGTCACAGCCCTTAGCAATACAATGTCCATGACCACGATGCGTTGATGTAATGAAGTCCTTGTCTGTTAAATTTTCACAGATCCCTACGGCAACAGCTTCCTCGCCGCTATATAAATGGATGAAACCGGGAATATCACCTGTATTATTTTCATCGTGAAGTCGATCCTCAAATTCACGAATGTCGCGCATTCTTTTGTATGCTGCTAGCAATTGCTCTTCCGTTAATTGCATATCTTTGTTCCTTATTAATTACGCTTAAAAGAAAATCCAAAAATTAATGGTTGAATTTTTAAACCGTATATTTATATAAATATATTTTTATTTAATTTCATATTAGACTAAAAAAATATAATGCATAAAAAGATGAGAAAAATATTAAAAACAGAAGGTTAAGAACTTAAAAAATTTTTTAAAATTTTACAGTAGTTCAATCACATATGAAAACAAACCTTTAACCAACCTTTATTTTATATGATAAGTTTTTTGCACTGTTTTAATATTATTAAAGCACCTAAAAGAGCTTATTTAATATCGGGATCTATATTAATTATTTTAAACGATGGAGTGTTTGTAATGGATTTAAATAACACAGTATTAACTGGAAAGAAGCTACGTGGCGCTGAAAAAATGGCGCGTATTCCAATTAAAGTTGTTCCAACGGAAACGACACCGAAAAAGCCAGAATGGATTCGGACTAAAATTAGTCAACCTGAGGAAGTTCAAATCATTAAGGATTTATTACGACAACAGAAACTACATACGGTTTGTGAAGAAGCGGCCTGCCCCAATTTGCCACAATGCTTTAGCGGAGGGACTGCAACGTTTATGATCATGGGAGATATTTGTACTCGACGCTGCCCATTCTGTGATGTCGCACATGGTCGTCCTAATATCCTAGATCCTAATGAGCCAAAGCATCTGGCTGAAACAGTCAAGAATCTAAACTTAAAGTATGTCGTGATTACTTCTGTTGATCGAGACGACTTAAAAGATGGTGGTGCACAGCATTTTGCAGATTGCATTCGAGAAATTCGTCAAACCAGTCCAGAGACTCTGATAGAAATTTTGGTTCCTGATTTTCGTGGTCGTGCAGATATTGCCCTGAAGATTCTGAGCCAAAACCCACCCGATGTTTTTAATCATAATATTGAAACCGTTCCACGTCTGTATAAAGCCATGCGACCAGGCGCTGACTATAAGCACTCATTGGATTTACTCAAAAAATTTAAACACTACTGTTCTGAAATTCCAACGAAATGTGGTTTGATGGTCGGTTTAGGAGAAGTCGAGGCTGAGGTTATTGTGTTATTAAATGATTTGAAAGATTATCAAGTGGACTATGTCACAATCGGTCAATACTTACAGCCATCTAAATCTCATGCGCCAATTCATCGTTTTGTTACGTTGCAAGAGTTTAAGCATTATCAAACACATGGAGAGCGCTTAGCGTTTAAAAATATTTGGAGTGCGCCATTAGTACGATCAAGTTATTTTGCAGACCGTCAGTATCATGGTGAAGCTGTGCCTAGCCCTTACATGAGCGAATGAATTTTCATCCTATTTACGTTTATTAACATTTCAGATGGAAATAGCCATTTTCAGCTCATAAGAACACTTTTAAAGTAACTCAAGGACTGGTAAAGCCAAAAGATATGATTTAACCAAGCAAAGATAAAAGCATTTAAAATTGAAGCAAGAAGAAATGACGTAAATGACTATAAATTTGGAAACTCATTTCTAAAATTTAAAAATATTACAGTCTGATCATAAAGGAATATGATATGAACCTGTTCAATACCGCATCTGCAAAAAATCTGCAAACAACCCATTTAATTAATCAACATACTGTTCATGCCGCTCCTGTTTTAGCCTTACCTCCAGAAGATAAAACTTCTTTATTTCGCCGCTCTATCCAACATAATTATGCCGACTTACTCAAAATAGCTGATGATTCAGATATGGCGATTGGTCTCACAGATCATCAAGGTACTCTCTTATGGACATGGAGTAGTTCTGTAATGCTTTCTTCTGCCGAACAGGTTCATTTTATTGAGGGTGGGCATTGGTCTACACAGGCTGTTGGGACCAATGCGATAGGTATGACTTTAAACAGCCAAATATCAAGTTGTGTCTATTCTCATGAAAACCAAATGGACAGTGTTCGAGATTGGGTTTGTTATGCCGCGCCGATCTGGGATCCGACATCAGGGCAATTTCATGGCATTATTAACCTTTCCACAAAATATAAAAAACATACTCCTTTGGGGCTGCTTGCAGTTGAACGCTGTGCGGATTTAATACAACGAGCCATAAAGTTTGAACAGCAGAATTTTTTATACATTAAGGCGCTAGGCTCGCCTTGGGTTCAATTTAATGGGCATACCTTGAACTTGAGTCACCGTCAAATTGAAATACTTTGCATTTTAGCTTTGCACCCCCATGGCATTGGTTTAGAAGAGTTACACTATGCCCTTTATGGTGAGCGTAGTGTCAGCTTAAAAACCCTAAAGGCTGAGCTTTCACAACTTCGTAGCCTATTACCTCATTCAATTGAGCCTCGGATTTATAGGCTTAGCTGTGAAGTCCAATGTGATTTTTTAAGTGCTGAACAATCATTAAATGCAAATCTTATTTCCAGTACATTCTCGCTATATAAAGGTAGCTTTCTCTCTAAATCAGAAAGCCCTTTACTCAGCACTTGGAGACATTGTTTTGATGCCCGTTTAAGCCAGTTGATCTATCAAATAAAGGATATCGATCAATTATTAAGAATTATTGGGCAAACACATGACCGAATTGATGCGGTACAGCGTTTATTAGAGTTATTACCACAGGACAGTATCCACCGTAATTATTTTTCAAATCTGATTTAGATTTGATCTGTTGCTTCAACTCTAAAGTTTTATTGTGAAGCAGATTGAAAAGGAAGTATGATTTTCATACTTCCTTTAATAAAATTTAAAATTGAGAACTAAATACAGTGAAGTCTAGTAATTCACTTACCCAGCTTTGACACCTAGTTTGTCGCTGCAAGGTGTATCTATGCCATTACTACAGCTTTGCCGTTGTCAACGGCATTCTAAAATTGCCCCCCTTTTACCTTACAAATGGCAAAGTAAAATAGACCCCCTTGATTTCGTATTAAGTTTCAACCTGAGGTTGAATCCCTATTCTTTTTTATCTTCAAACGATAACTCTCACCCGATATTTGTACCACATGACAGTGATGCAATAACCGATCTAACATCGCAGCGGTCAACGTGACATCATCTGCAAAGGATTTGGACCATTGGCTAAAGGGTAAGTTACTCGTCAATATCGTACTGGCTTTTTCATAACCCTTGGCAATCACGTTAAAGAATAGATTCGCTTCTTCACGTCCAAAGGGTAAATAACCAATTTCATCGATAATCAGTAATTTCGGGGCGAGTATCACGCGTTGCATATAAGTTTTCAATTTACCTTGCTGATAGGCTGTACTGAGTTGCAGCATGAGATCGGCGGCGGTAATAAACTTGGTTTTGACATTGTTCATGATGGCCTTATAGCCTAATGCCATGGATAAATGCGTTTTCCCTACACCACTAGCACCAAGAAACACCACATTTTCTGCTCTCGAGATAAAGCTCAGGTTGAACAACTCGACCATCTGGGATTTCGGAGCACCCAGTCCATAATTAAAATCGTAACCTTCCAGCGTTTTCACTTGAGGCAGGCCTGAGAGTTTCATCAGGACCTGCTGGCTGCGCTGTTGCCTAGCAGCATATTCATGCATCAGCATGGCTTCAACAAAGTCGGCATAACTTCTATCCTGACCTAATGTTTGTTGCGCATGATGAGACCATTGTGACGCAATTGTATGCAGACTGAGCTTTTGGCAAAGCTGCTCTATACGTTCGTATTGCAGATTCATCAGGAAACTCCTAGCAACTGCTCATATACCGATAACGGATGCGGCAAACTCTCGTAGGGCATTACATGCTGTGCCGCTGCAACAGGTACAGTGCCAGAACCTGTATCTGATTGCGGTAATGGCGTAAATTTTTGCTGCTCCTGTTGTAGTCGAACAGCCGGTTTTTCTTGCGTGGTGGCATGAATCCGCTGATTGGCGGTTTCATGCAGCCACCAGCCAATGTGGGCATTGGCAACATCAACATCTAACAGTAAACCCGAAGTCTTCAGGCTTGCTTTCAATGGCACAATAAAGCTTGATTTGAGGTATCCATTAAAGCGTTCAACTTTGCCTTTGGTCTGTGCACGATAGGACTTACATACGCGAGGACGAAAGCTGTACTTCTTGGCGCAGTCGAGCAGTTTGGGATTCCATTTATGCTGCCCCTCCTGATAGTCATCCCGTTCAATCATGATCGTTTTAGCGTTATCAAACAGGATTTCCTGAGGGCAGAGTAAAACTTGAAGTGCGACATAAACCACCTAATTAATTTAAAAGGTTTATGGAGTATATAAAATTGTCATACCATCATCTTAACTTTGAAGATCGTACTGCATTAATGCTTGAGTCAAGAAAAGAAGGCTTTTCAGCCAGAAAATTTGCTGAACTCATTAAAAGACATCCTAGTACGATCTATCGTGAGCTTAAAAGAAATAGCATCAATGACGTTTATCAAACTCGATATGCTTCTGATAACACCTTTGCTAGACGTAGACGTGGTCACAGAAAACTCAAAATCGATTCAATCCTCTGGAAATTTATTGTTAAAGCGATCCGTTGTTTATGGTTCTCCTCAGCAAATAGCAAAGCGTTTAAAGACATTTCCTGATTTGGATCAAACAATGAATGTAAGCCATACAACGATTTATTCAACGATACGAGCATTACCAAAGGGTGAGTTGAAAAAAGACTTATTATCCTGTCTGCGTCATGAAAATAAAAAGCGAAAAGCTAACGGTCAATCTAAAAAAGATTCTATATTACAGGATATTAAAACTATTCATGAGCGCCCAGCCGAAGTTCAAGAAAGAAAAATACCGGGTCATTGGGAAGCTGATTTAATTAAAGGTAAAGACAATAAAAGTTCGATAGCAACACTTATTGAACGAAATACACGGCTCTGTATCTTGGCAACATTACCTGATGCAAAGGCAGAATCAGTGCGCAAGGCTTTAACTGAAGCTCTGAAATATTTACCTGCAGAACTGCGTAAAACGTTGACCTATGACCGTGGACGTGAGATGTCAGAACATAAAATACTCGAAGAAGATTTAGGCATAGATGTATATTTCTGTGACCCACATTCCCCCTGGCAAAAAGGCACATGCGAAAATATGAATGGTTTAATTAGGCAATATTTACCTAAAGGGATTGATTTAAACCAGGCAGATCAGCATTATTTAAATCAAGTTGCCATGTCACTGAATATTCGTCCTAGAAAAGCGTTAGATTGGCTTACACCATTAGAGAAATTTGCTCAGCTTATTGATTATCATAAGACTTTTTAAACTGTCGCACCTCATGTTTGAATTCGCCCCAATATGTAGTTTACGCCATTGGCGACGATATTCAGGTCCATGTTTCTTGCGTTTCCATTCGCCCTCACCTAGAAACTTCATCCCTGTAGAGTCCATGAGTAGATGCAGCCCATCGCTACTTTTTTGGTAACTGATTGCAATATCAATATGCTTTTGTCTTCTACAAAGCGTGGTGTAATCTGGTGGTGTCCAATTTAATCCGCAAAGTTTAATCAGACTTTGCACAAAGCCAGTGACAATACGTAAAGACAGACGAAATAAAGATTTAATCATTAAGCAGCATTGGATGGCTGCGTCGGAGTAGATTTGATTTCGCCCTTGTTTGCCTTTTGATGGCGTATATCATTGCGTAGCAGGATCAAACCAAATGGCAATATTTCCTCGACTCATGAGTGCTCGGTTATATGCGGGCCAATTGGTTGTGCGGTAGATTTTGTGTGTAGGCTTCTTCATTTGAAAATTATATCGCTGAAAAAAACGTTACAGATAGGGTTGTGCAACAAAGCCCTTAGTTGAAAAAAAACTTTTAGATTTCATGCTCACACACCACCTAAAACAAAAAAATATCTGATTGATTTTACAGGATTTTAATTTAAGTCTTTATTCTACTCACTCGCAATATCAACGTTTAGTATCACGACTCACTAACTCATTAACTAAATATGGAGCAGTACGGCTATCTTGATTTTCTGTTATTTGTTTTGGTGTTCCTGCCACAACAATATTCCCACCAGCATTTCCAGCACCTGGTCCCACATCAATCACCCAATCTGCTTGTGCAACGGCACGCATATCATGCTCAATCATAACCACGGTATTACCCGCATCGACTAATCGCTGCAATTGAACTAACAATCGATCTACATCTGATGGATGCAAACCTGTAGTTGGCTCATCAAGTATATACAGTGTATTTCCACGCTGATTGCGTTGTAGCTCGGTCGCCAATTTAATACGTTGCGCTTCTCCACCAGATAGTTCAGTCGCTGGTTGCCCTAAACGTAAATAACCAAGGCCAATTTCCTTTAATAATTGTAGTGAACGAGCAATCGAGACCTCTCCATCAAAAAAATCACGTGCTTCATTGACGGTCATTCCTAATACTTCAGCAATATTACGTCCATTCCAGCGAATTTTCAGAGTGTCATCATTATATCGAGCACCATGACATGTCGGACAAGGGGCATATACACTTGGCATAAACAATAATTCTACACTGACAAAGCCTTCACCTTCACAAGTTTCACATCGCCCTTTAGCCACATTAAACGAAAAACGTCCAGCATCATAATGAGCTTGGCGAGCTTCAGGAGTCCCAGCAAATAACTTTCTAACATGATCAAATAAACCCGTATAAGTTGCCAGATTAGAACGTGGAGTACGGCCAATTGGTTTTTGATCAACCTGTACCAGACGCTGTATAGCCTCCACATCACCAGCCAGAGAACCCTGTGTAACCTCGGTAACCAACATTCCTTCATTTAAAGGATTATTTTCATTATTGTTTTCAGTTTCAGATTCATTGCCTAAATATGAAAGTACTAACTCGGGTAAAGCTTGAGAAACGAGACTAGATTTACCTGAACCTGAAATACCTGTAACTGCTGTAAGTACACCAAGAGGTATACGAGCATCAATATTATGCAGGTTATGTCGGTAAATATTGTTAAGTTCAAGCCAACCAGAGGGTGTACGTCCATAACTTTGAGTAACTGGGATTTTATTAAATAAATAACTTGCAGTACGTGAAGCTGAAATCTCACTTAAACCCTGAGGTACTCCACTATATAAAATATTACCACCTTGCTCTCCTGCATCTGGTCCAACATCCACTAACCATTGAGCACGACGCATGAGCTCTAAATCATGCTCTACAACAAATACGGAGTTTCCAGCGTCTCTTAATTTATCGAGAGAATCATATAATGACTGACTATCTGAAGGGTGTAATCCAGCAGACGGTTCATCCAGTACATAAACTACACCAAATAGCATAGAACTTAATTGTGTTGCTAAACGCAAACGTTGTAACTCTCCCGCTGAAAGAGTCGGTGTGGCTCTATCTAATGTTAGATAACCAAGACCTAACTGGCGTAATTGATTTAAACGCCCCACCACACCATTTGCTAAACGCTGGGCAGCAATTTTCTTTTCATCTGAAAGTGCTGACGTACGTCTTACATCTGGAGATACAGAATGCACAGCTCTACCTGTTGTTGCTCGTTCAGATCTATCAAGTTGGGTTACTTTATTATTAGTCTTTTCTCCAGCATCATGAGCGTCGAAATTGCCAAGAACAATGGGCTCAAGCAGGCAAGTTAACTTATCCAAAGAAAGTTGCATAAACTCACCAATATCTACTCCAGCAAAGGTAATAGATAAGGCTTCTGGTTTAAGGCGTTTACCATGACAGGAAGGGCATATTTTTCCTTCCATAAAACGTGAAACACGTTTTTTCATCAACGTACTTTGGGTATTAGCAAAAGTATGAAGGACATAGCGACGAGCACCAGTGAAAGTGCCCATATAGCTGGGTTCTAGTTTACGTTTAAGTGCAGATTGAGTCTCAGCGGGGCTTAAACCAGCATAGACAGGAACTGTTGGGGTTTCTTCAGTAAATAAAATCCAGTCTCTATCCGATTGCGGTAAATCTTTCCATGGTCGATCAACATCATACCCTAGGGTTACTAGGATATCGCGTAAGTTTTGCCCGTGCCAAGCAGGTGGCCATGATGCGATAGCTCTCTCACGAATACTGAGTGTTGGGTCAGGAACCATTGTCGATTCTGTAACTTCATAAATGTGACCTAAACCATGACAGGTAGGACAAGCACCTTGAGGAGTGTTCGGTGAAAAGTCCTCGGCATATAACATTGGCTGATCGGCAGGATATGCACCAGCACGCGAATAAATCATTCGCACGAGACTTGATAAAGTTGTTACACTTCCAACAGAAGAACGGGTATTACTTGCACCACGTTGTTGTTGCAATGCTACTGCTGGTGGTAGACCATCAATAGCATCAACATCTGGTACTCCTGCCTGATCAATTAAGCGTCTTGCATAAGGTGCAACAGATTCGAAATATCTTCTTTGTGCTTCAGCAAAAATAGTCCCAAAAGCAAGTGATGATTTTCCCGAACCCGATACACCTGAGAAAACAACAAGTGCATTTCTTGGGATAGAAACATCTACATCCTTAAGGTTATGTTCACGCGCACCTCGAACTTCAATACAATTATTAGATAAAGTAATGTTATTGGGTTCACCAAAAGAATGTATTTTCATGTTTCTACGAGCCTGTAAATTATTTTGTGTAAGTCCCATTTTTTATAAATGATCTTTTAATCGATCATCGAACTGAATCGTAAAACAATTCATTGCTAAACTAATACATTTAAATATGGCTGTCATTTGGTTTAAATCTTCAGGAGTTTTTAAACCTTTAGCTAATTCAGCTGTCATACTTTTGATTGTAGCTTCATCCATGTGAAGTACCTCTTTTTATTATCCTCAGTAGGATAAATGAAAATTAAGTACTTACACAAAATTTAGAACAGTCCCACAACTTCATTTTGTTGAACTATATCTGTACAACAACTCTACCTCGAATTTTTCCATCTAAAATTTCATTTGAAATATTTAAAGCATCTGTTAACTGAATTTCAGTCGTTACTGTTTCTAATTTTGTTTGATCTAATTCTGTAGCCAAACGTTCCCATGCTTCTTTTCTTAATTCGATTGGTGCCATCACGCTATCAATTCCATATAAGGTAATCCCTCTTAGAATAAATGGAGCAACTGTTGCTGGAAAATCCATTCCGCCTGCCAAACCACACGCAGCAACTGCACCACGATATTTTGTACTAGCACATGCATTGGCTAAAGTATGGCTTCCAACAGTATCAATCACGCCAGCCCAAACTTCTTTGTTTAATGGCTTTCCTGGGGAAGATAATTCAATACGATCAATAATTTCACTCGCACCTAGATAGGTTAAATATTCTGACTCTTGAGGTCGACCAGTTGAAGCTGTAATCTCATAACCAAGATAATTCAAAATAATAATGGCAATACTACCTACTCCACCATTTGCACCTGTCACTAAAATTTTTCCATCACTTGGTTTAATACCATGCTTTTGTAAAGCCATGACACACAACATTGCGGTATAACCTGCTGTACCAATAACCATCGTATCTTTAAAAGAAAAAGCAGAAGGTTTTTGTATGAGCCAATCACCAGAAACAGTGACTTGCTCGGCTAGCCCTCCAAAATACTTTTCACCCACTCCCCAACCATTCAGTAGAACTTCATCTCTTTCTTTCCATGCTGGATGTTTTGATTCAATCACAACACCCGAAAAATCGATGCCTGGGGTCAAAGGAAAACTACGCACCACTGGTGAACGCCCAGTAATGGCTAAAGCATCTTTATAATTGAGTGTTGAATATTTGACTTCGACTCTAACCTCTCCTTCTTGTAAAGGCTTTGATGCAATCTCAGTAATTTGTGATGTGTAACCTGCTTCATCTTTAGTAATTACAATACCTTTGTACATAGAACTTCCTCTCTATTTAATTAGACTACTTATCTAGAATTAATTAAAAAAATAAATACAGACGTCTGCATTTATTTTTTTAATTAACTTTTTACGTGATTTTGTTGTTTTACAGCTAAAGTAAACAAGCGATAAAATGCATCTAAGGGACTTGTTGATTTGACCAAACGTGCTCTTAGAACTGCACCTTCCCACCCAATCCAAAACTGATAAGCAGCTTCATCGCAATCAGCTAGGCTATATTGTGAATTTGACTGATGTAGGCAATCAGAAACTAATTTCTCCCATACCTTAAAGATACTTTCGATTCGGGCAATGATTTCTTGTGGCAAATACGACACTTCTTGTCCTAAGTTACCTAAAATACAACCTCGTTTAAAATCATATTTTTGCATTTTTTCACCCGCATCTTTTACAAAATTTTGCAGCTTTTCTAGTGGGGAAAGATCAGTTTGACTTAAAAACTTATTCAATCGCTTCACAAAATAAAGCTCATAAGCATCTAAGACTTCTAAAATAAAAGCCTCTTTATTTACAAAATAATGGTAGAAAGACCCTTTAGGAACTTGGACTGATTTCATGAGATCGTCCAAGCTCATAGCATTCATTCCACGTTCGGTCAGTAACTCGATACCTCGGCGGATTAAAACTTCTTTAGTGTCTGCATAGTTACAACCGTGTTTGGTTGGTCGACCACGTGGTCTTTTGGGTAAAGAAGAATAATTCATATAATGAAAATAGACTATGTGACTAGAAATATCAACAATAAGATTATTTGATTGAAAATTTTATCTAAACGGCATCTATTTCTTTGCTGGGAGAACTTAGCCTTTTATATAAATGTACTTAAAAATTCTACGAGTTCATGAACTCATTTTTAATAAATTCCTATTACTTTTATTCAAAATATTGAAATTAATAAATATATTAGATCTCTTTCATAAATCAAAAAACGACCTATCTATTGCTGATTATTTGTACCGAAGAATCTTAAACATTCAGGCATAATCTTTGAATGAAATACATCTATTCAAAGAAGCTTTCTGAAACACAGTTTAAGCGATATACCGGCATCTCATGGTCAACCTTTAATTTAATGGTTGAGCAATTGAAAATGCATGTTCCTGCCAAAGGTAGACCATCTAAATTAAGCCTAGAAGATCAGATTCTCTTATGCTTAAGCTATTGGCGTGAATACCGAACATTATTCCATGTCGCAACAAGTTATGGCGTGTCAGAGCCCACTGCTTCAAGAATCGTACACCATGTAGAGGACTGCCTCATCAAGTCCAATTTATTTAATTTACCAAAGCATTTGCCTGAAGGCGAAGGTATTGACTGGAATGTGGTGATCGTAGATGCCACAGAAATTCCAATACAAAGGCCTAAAAAAACAGAAGAAAAGCTATAGTGGTAAGAAGAAGGCACATACTTTCAAAGTTCAAGCCATTGTTCATTATAAAACTCAGCAAATTCTGAGTTTATGCACAAGTCGTGGTGCTGTACATGATTTCGAACTTTTCAAACGCAATTTGAATCAGATTCCTGCAAGTGCCTTTATACTTGCAGATAAGCGTTATCAAGGGATTTACACAGTGTATCGAAATAGCCTATTGCCATTAAAAGCAAAAAAACGCTGCAAACTAGATCCTGAGCTAAAGCTTTACAATCGAGAAATTAACAAAAGAAGAATTGGCATTGAGCATGTATTTGGCAGTTTGAAAACCTTCAAAATCCTTGCTGAGCGATATCGCAATCGAGGAAAAAGATTGGGATTGAGGTTCAATCTAATTGCTGGGATCTATAATTTGGAACTGAGTAAAAAATGATTTATGAAAGAGATACCGTCTGAAACGTCAAGCAAATTATCGAAAATTCATGCTCAATAATCTGCTTGATAAGGCTGTTGGTGTTTGAGTACACCATAACAAAGATGAACCAACTTTCTCATTGCAGCTCCAAT